>CALITV010000094.1 GCA_938048925.1 uncultured bacterium
GATCGGAGCGATCTCTCGACCGTCGGCCCAATTCTCTATGACCGTTACGCGTTGTTTCGGTAACCAGTTATTGCTGGTGAGCACCCGCTCGGCCATCACATCACCGATTACGACGATCTTGTCACAGAGAAGATAAAGAATCCTCGAGAGCGGAACGAACAGCGGGGCGAGAAAGGAGGCCTTCACCTTTGCCGCAGCGAGCACCTCGGGGTAGAGATCCTGCACATTGAGAACAAACTTCGCCCTTTTGAGACGCGCGATGAACCACCCGACGAACCCGATGTACGGCGGCGTCGTAAGCGCCATGACGATATCGTGCCTCCTGATGAAGAGACCGTGCAAGAGTACCATGACATAGTAGGAGACCCAGTTGAGCAGTTTTGCGGGCAAACGGAGGCTCCGAAACGCAAACGACCGTGTCCGAACGACCCGCACGCCCCCGAGCGTCTCACGCCACGGCGCCTTAACCCGGGTATAGAGCGGAGGACCGGTGAGCACAGTAACCGTGAAACCCGCGGCGACGAGATCTTCAGCGAGATCTCTGAGCAGTTGACCGGTCGCCGCAATATCGGGATGGTAATGCTGGTTGATGAGAAGCACCGACCGCGCCATAATTCCGGAGACCTCGCCGTAGATCCTGCTTGTATTACTCGAACATCTTCGCGCCGCCGAAGTAGACTGTATCAGGTTCGTTATTCCTGTCAACGAGAAAAACAAAAGTTGCGGAACCGCTCTATTCCTGTTACAATCATTTCGTGGTCGCTTTCACGACCGTGACGAACTTACCATGGAGGTCTCTGTTTGGATTCGCTTTCCGATCCCCCCGGCATCGCGCTTGAAATTCTCTCAGTTCTCTTGTGCGTTCTCTTCAGCGCCTTTTTCAGCGCCACCGAGACGGCGCTTACCGTCCTCTCCGAAAGCAAAGCGCATCAACTGCTCGAAAAGCATCCCTTTGCCGCCGCCCTGCTCAAAAGATGGATGACCAAACCGAGTCTCCTGCTCTCGACCATCCTCATCGGCAACAACCTCGTCAACATACTCGCCTCGGTTCTTGCGGCACGCATCGCCCACAACTACCTCGGATCGTATGCCGATGCGACGGCGGTCGGCCTGATGACGCTCCTTATCCTCATCCTCGGTGAAGTGACTCCTAAGACTTACGCGAAACTCAACGCCGAGCGCTTCGTCGTTCCGGCGCTCATGTTCCTCAAGATATTCGATTTCCTCTTCTTTCCTCTCTCGCTCGTGTTGTCCAAGTTCTCCCGCCTGCTGGTTCGCCTCATGGGCGGGAAAGACACCGGCACCGAGGGGCTTACCCTGACGGGCCACGACATCGCCTACCTCATCAAAAAGGGAAGCGAGCACGGCATCTTCGAAGAAAAAGAGCAGGGAGAACTGCTTTCTTCGGTCGTCGAATTCAAAGAGACGCTCGTCAGCGAGATCATGATCCCCCGCACCGATGCCCACTTCCTCGAAACGACCGACACTGTCGGGGAGGCGCTCCGCAAGATATCCGAATGGGGACACTCGCGTATCCCGGTCTATGAGGAAAGCGTGGACAATGTCAAAGGGATACTGCTCGCAAAAACACTGGTCTCTCAGTTCACGACGGGAAGCATAGACCTGAATCAACCGATAGCCCCCTACCTCCGCAAACCGGTCCTTTTCGCCCCCGAGAGTCAGAGGATAAGCGAGACGCTCAAAGCAATGCAGGCACGGCGAACCCACATGGCCGTCGTCGTTGACGAATTCGGCGGGACATCCGGCATCATCACCCTCGAGGACATCCTTGAGGAACTGGTGGGCGACATCAAGGATGAAATTGATAAGGAGGAAGACCCCATCACCACACTGAAAGACAATATCATCAGTGTTGACGCACACATATCTATCTACGACCTCGAAGAGGAATTGGGAATCAAATTACCCGAGGATGGTGAATACAACTCGCTGGGCGGATTTATCACGGCGCGTGCCGGTTTCGTCCCGGCAAAGGGATACAAGTTCGAATATCAGGGATATTTCTTCCGGGTCGCCGAGAGCGACGAGCGCCATATCACCCGCGTCGAAATACGCAAAGCCACCTAGTCATCACCCCGCGCCCGTCCGGGCTTTCAACACGGGTGTTGAGAGTCGGCCCTGTTCCCCGTCTAAGTGCCCGAGTCTATGCGTTTTCCTGCCATGCACCTCTTTTTGTGCATCGAGATTTCATAACGATATCAAAATGTTGGACGCAATGACAACACTTTCTCTGTTGAAACTCGAGGCACCCTATTTTCTCCACACGAAATCATTCCCCTTTCGATCAACAATGATGGTATCACCGTCGCTCATTTCCCCTTTGATGATACGGGTCGCCAGTTCGGTCTCGATGACCCGTTCGAGGTAACGCCGTATCGGACGCGCGCCGTACTCCGGCTCGAAACTCTCTTCGATAACGAGACTCTTGGCGGCATCGGTGAATGTAAGCGAGATGTTCCGCTCGGCGAGCCGCTTGCCGATATCAGACAGCATGATTTCGACGATGCGGTGGAGATGTTTCTTCCCGAGCGGGTTGAAGACAACGATGTCGTCTATACGGTTGAGAAACTCCGGCTTGAAAGCGAGGCGCACCCGCGCCATGATCGCCTCGCGCTCCTTTTCCGAAACCGTGTCCCCCTTGCCCGAAAGCAGTTCACTGCCCAGATTCGAGGTCATGATGACGATGGTGTTGCGAAAACTGACAGTGCGCCCCTGATTGTCGGTGAGCCGCCCGTCCTCGAGTATCTGCAAAAGGATGTTGAATACATCGGGATGCGCTTTTTCTATCTCGTCGAGAAGAACGATGCTGTAGGGCTTGCGCCGCACCGCCTCGGTCAATTGGCCGCCCTCGTCGTACCCGACATAGCCCGGGGGAGCGCCGATAAGGCGCGAAACGGAATGCTTTTCCATGTATTCCGACATATCTATCCGCACCATATTTTCTTCCGAATCAAAAAGTTGAAAGGCAAGCCGGCGCGCCAATTCGGTTTTTCCGACGCCGGTCGGCCCAAGGAAGATGAAACTGCCGATGGGGCGTCGGGGGTCCTTGAGCCCGCCGCGCGAACGGAGGATGGCGCGCGTCACTGTCTCGATCGCTTCATCCTGCCCGACGAGCCGTTCCCGTATCCGTTCCGGAAGAGCGAGTACCTTCTCGCGCTCGCTCTCGACCATCTTGGCGACCGGGATCCCCGTCCAGCGGCTCACCACCTCGGCGATCTCGCGGTCGGTGAGCGTTTCGCTGATGATGCGGTCATCCTTTTTCTGTTTTGCGAGGAGTTCTTGCATCTCTTTTTCGAGCGCCACCATCTTCCCGTACTTCAACTCGGCGGCGCGATTGAGGTCGTATGCCCGTTCCGCCTGCTCGATGGCAAGTTTCGTTTCCTCGATCTCGCGCCTGATATGACGCACCCGGTCTATCTCGCGTTTCTCTTCCTCCCACGCCGTTTTCCTGATCTCGAAATCCTTTTTGAGTTCGTTCAAGCGGCTCTCGATTTCGACAAGCCGTTTCCTGCTCTCGGGATCGCTCTCGCGCCGGAGACCAGCCGCTTCTATCTCC
>CALITV010000095.1 GCA_938048925.1 uncultured bacterium
CTTCTGGAATCACGGCCTCGCGCCATTGTGGGGTAGAGTGCCGGCTATGGCAAAACTCGTCGGCGGTGTCTTGTTCATCCTCGGTGCGATCGGCGGTTTTGTGACAGTAAACCGCGACAATACCCGTGAGGAATGGGAGCGGATTGTCAGCATCGTGATATTGTCGGTTTTTGTCATATTCTTCTGGGCCGGGTTTGAGCAGGCGGGCGGGACGATGAACCTCTTTGCTTACGAACAGACCGACCGGCATTTGTTCGGATGGGAAATTCCCGCGACATGGTTTCAGGGAGTCAATCCTCTTTTCATCGTGATCCTTGCGCCGATCTTCTCGATGCTGTGGGGGCGGCTCGATCGTTCGCGTTTCCCACTTTCGACGCCGGCGAAGATGGGTATCGGCATGATCGTTCTCGGGCTCGGTTTCGTGGTGATGTATTTCGGTGAAGGGATCGCGGCGCAATACGGCAAGGCGGGGATGGGGTGGCTCGTTGCCGTCTATCTCTTGCATACAATGGGGGAACTCTGTCTTTCGCCGATAGGACTTTCGATGGTGACGAAACTCTCGCCGGTGCGTCGCGTGTCGCTCATGATGGGTGTCTGGTTCGCCTGCACCGCCGTCGCCGACTACCTGTCAGGTCGTCTCGAGGCAATCACTCACGCCTTCGGCATCAATCTGTGGGCGACGCTCATTGCCACCTCGATCGGCGCGGGCGTGCTCCTGCTCTTCCTTACCCCGATGCTCAAGAAATGGATGCACGGCAGGGCTTGATGTGCCGTTATTCGCATATCGTCTGGGACTGGAACGGCACTCTCATAGACGATGCTTGGCTCGGTGTCGAGATCATCAACGAGATGCTGACCGCACGAGGAATCGCTCCGATTACCCTCGAACGCTATCGCACCGTTTTCGGCTTTCCCGTGCGCGACTACTATCGAAAGATAGGATTCTTCGTTGACGAAGAAACGGTCTGGGAGGAGGTGGCAAACGATTTCATCGCACGCTATCATCGCCGTATGCACGAGGTGAAACTGTTCCCCGATGCCGTTTCAACGCTCGAATGCTTCCACGAGAGGGGAATAACGCAGACCATTCTTTCGGCGATGGAAGAGAAGACGCTCAAGCGCCACGCGGAAGAACTTGGCATCGCGCAGTTCTTTGTTCACATTCAGGGTGTAGACAACCACTATGCCGACGGGAAGGCACACATGGCCGAAACCATTGCGGTGCGTTTGAACGCCGCTCCCTGTTCGATGCTTTTTCTTGGTGACACCTTGCATGATATCGAGGTCGCCCGCCGCATCGGGTGTGACTGTCTGCTCTGTGCGCGCGGTCACCAATCGAAAGAGCGGCTCGTGTGCGCAGGCGTACCGGTGGTTGATTCTCTTGTCGAGGTGGCGGCGCGGCTTCCCTGAAAGTTGCATTTGACCGCGGTAGCGCTACAATGCTGTTATGAGGCCAACGATACGAGAGATAGTCGCGTCATTCGGAAGGCCGTTCGCCCTCGTTCCCTTTTTCGTGCTTTTCTACCTTCTCGGAATTTTGGTGTCGCTCCTCGAACATACGGTACGATGTTTTCCCATGACGGTGGTGACCAGCGAGAAAACGATTGCCGAACAGGTTGTCGCGCTTCCCGGTAACTGCTCGGGGGTCGTCGAAACCGAGAAATTCATGATAGAGAGCGCCATTTTCAATGATGTTGACCTGCCGCCGGTGCGTGACATCTACCTCGTAACACTGGAGGGCGATTATGCGAGGTGGGAAGACTTGCTCCGCCTTTCCGACGCGATCGTGGAGATGAATCCCTTCCTCAAGCGGGTCGCTGATCTGTATGTCGTCGGCAGACTTAAACTGTTCGCCGCGTCTTTTGCTTTGGGCGTTATCGTCGCCGTCCTTACTTTCCCGATGGCGTTACCGCCGCGCACCCCCTTCCGGCGGCTCGACAACTCGGCTATGCTGTTCGGCGGCGCTCTGTTTGTGCTGTGTGGCGTCGTCGTGTTTTCCACGGTTCCTTCAGTGTTCAGAGGAGCGTATCTCCTTGCCGTGACGGCTGGGCTCCTTTTCGCGCTCATTTTTCGGTTCCTCATGAAGCGCTTCGAACATTCGCGGACGACGGGAAAAGGGAAACGTGGAGAAAGTGATTGATATGACTGCTGATATTTTTTCGGCACCTATCGTGCAGGGGGCCGATACGAGTCCAAGGAAGCGAACGAGGGAGTGATACGATGAAGAGAGTGCTTACGGGTATCTGCGTATTGTTGTGGGTGGTGACGCTCACGGCTCAGAAGAGACCTCTGCCGGCGTGGGAGACCGAGGAAGAGAAGGCGGCCTCTGAGGGACGGAGGGTTCCCTTTGAACTGCAAATGCGCGTTCCGCCGCAGAGTGTGCCCTATGGGCCCGCCGAGTATGCGCGTATGGAGGGGGTCATCATTCAGGTACAGACCTACAATAGCGCCATCCGTAAGTATTATGCCGAGATGATACAGGGCATCATCGCGGCGAAGGCGACACCGTATATTATCGTGGAAAATACCACCGAAAAGAACACGGTAACCTCGCAGGTGCTCACGCCAAACGGCATCGCGGCGAACGATGTCACTTTCCTGTTGTTACCCTATGACGCTAACTGGACTCGTGATTATGGTCCGTGGCATATCTACCTTAACAAGACGAGTCGTGCTATAGTCGATCACCACTATTATGATCAGCGTCCCAATGATGACGCGATACCGATAAAGTTAGGGCAACTGTGGGGTGATCAGGTGTTCAGCAGTGGTTTTTATACCGAAGGCGGCAACTTTATGACCGACGGACGCGGTACCTGTTGGATGTCAACGGGTGTTTTTGCCAAAAACGGTTTGCAAGACACGCCGCAAAATCGCGCGAACATCGCGCAACTTTTCAAGGAATATGTCGGATGCGACACCGTAACTTTTCCGGTTTCGATACCGGGGGAGGGGACAACCCACATAGATATGTATTCCAAGATACTCAATCAGGATACCATAATCGTGAGTTATTCGAAGAGCGAGTGGGGTGCTGAATCGGACGAAATCGCCCAACTCGAGGCGGCAGCGGAACTCTACGCAAAAACCCAGAAGCCGGGCGGCGGCACCTTTACGGTGGTCCGCATCCCGATGACCTTTTCTCACTCGTGGTGGTCAACGACTTACTATACGCACACCAACTCGCTCATCGTCAACGACCATGTCCTCGTGCCGATCTACGGACGCGGAACCGACGAGGAGGCTCTGCAGGTTTATCGTGATTTGATGCCGCACCACACCGTTATCGGCATCACCTCGAACGAAATTATTCCGCAGGGAGGTTCGATTCACTGCACAACGATGCAGGTGCCGGTAAAAGAATACAAGGCTTGCGGCGACGGCGTTATCGGAGTGGGGGAGCAGTGCGAGCCGTTGTACTGGGGCGGTGTCGAAGATTGTACCGATCTTGGCTATGTGTCGGGAGACCTTTTCTGTACGGAGGAGTGTCAGTTCGATGTGTCGAACTGCGTGGTGCTCGAGACCTGTGGTAACGGAACAGTTGACATGGGCGAAATATGCGACGGAAACAGCACTTCCTGTACCGATCTCGCCGGAAAAGATTATATCGGTGGTACGGCGCTCTGTCTGCAAAACTGTGGGGGGTGGGACGAATCCGGTTGTCTTACGGCAAATACCGATGATACGCCGCTGCCAGACGATACTTTGCCGGATGACACTGCGGTAGACAACACTCTGCTCGATGACATTTATTCTGAGGAGGTTGCGACCGACGATGCCTTCCTCGACGGCG
>CALITV010000096.1 GCA_938048925.1 uncultured bacterium
ATAAGGTGCTCGATGTCCTTGCGACCGGCGGCAACTCGTTCCTCGGCGGCGATGACATGGATAACGCCCTTCTCGAATACTTCGTGTACGACATCGAAAAGAAGTTCGGGATCCGTGTCATGGACCACCCCGATCTTCTCAACACCATCGCAGCGCAGTCCGAGGCGATAAAGATTGCGCTCACCGACCGCGAAGAGGTCAAGATCATCGTGCACGGTCTTATCCCCGGCGAGCGGCGCGCCGACTATACGCTCGAAATGTCCCGGCAACTTTTCGAACGGCTCATTGCGCCGATCGTCGTCAGGACCTTCGAGATCAGCGACCGCACGCTCGCCGAGGCGCACCTCAAGGTGAAAGACCTCGATGCCGTCATCCTCGTCGGCGGTGCGACCAAAGTGCCGCTCGTCAAGCGCGAGGTGGTGCGCTACTTCGGGAAAGAGCCCTGCTCCGGCGTGCGCGAAGAACTCGTCGTCTCGATGGGAGCGGCGATACTCGCCCAGTCGCTCGAAGAGTCCTACCGGAGCGATGATTCGCCGGTTCTTCTCGATGTGACGCCGCTCGGGCTCGGGGTCGGGACGGTCGGCGACCACATCGAAGTGCTCATTGACAAAAACGAGACGCTTCCGGTCGAACGGACGAGCATCTTCACGAATGCCTACGACGATCAGGAGGAAGTGAAGGTGCGTATCTATCAGGGAGAGGGGAACAAGAAGAGCGAGTCGCTTCTCATGGGAGAACTGACGCTGTCGAACCTTCGGAAGGCGCCACGCGGCATGCTCCGCATCGAGGTGCGCTTCGAACTCGACACCAACGGCGTGCTCCATGTGAACGCGATAGACAAGGATACCGAACAGCGCCAGCATATAGAACTCAACATCCTTGGCCTCGACCGCGCCGATCAGGAGATCATGATGATCATAGACGAGATAGACCGCGGATCGCCGGCGGTTCCCACGGAGTGACGGTGATGGCGGAAACGCATGTCCTCGGTATAGACCTCGGCACCTCGACCACTGCGGCGGCGCTCGTCATAGACGGCATCCCGCAGACGATTCCGATTACCAGTGAAGAGGGGGCCATAATGCCGTCGGTCGTTTCGTTTCTCAATGGAGGGCGGACCGTCGTCATCGGCACCGAAGCGAAGCGCAAATTGCCCCAAAACCCCGAGAATACCGTCTATTCGGTAAAACGACTCGTTGGTCGTCAGTTCTCGAGTCCCGACACGAAACGCTATGCCAAAATGTTCTCCTACCGCATAGTGGAGGGGCCTAACGACTCGGTTGAGATACAGATACAGGACAAGCGCTATACGCCGCAGGACATCTCGGCGTTAATCCTCGGCAAGATAAAGGCGGCGGCCGAAGAATTCATCGGTGCTCCGATCCACAAGGCGGTCATCACGGTGCCGGCGAACTTCAACGAGGCGCAGCGGCGGGTGACTCAACTGGCCGGCGCGGCGGCGGGACTCGATGTCATGCACATCATCAACGAGCCGACGGCAGCGGCGCTCGCCTACGGGTTCGGCAACAGATTCAACGAGCGAATCGCCGTGTATGATTTCGGCGGCGGCACTTTCGACATCACGGTGCTCGAGGTCCATGGTAATGTGCTCGATGTGCTCGCAAGCGAAGGGGAATCGTTTCTCGGCGGCGACGACATAGATGCGGCGCTCCTCGATTTCTTCCTCGCCGATATCGAAACGACGCACGGTGTCAAGATGGAGTGCACCAATGTCATCCGCTCGCTCCTTACCGCCGAGGCGGAGCGGATCAAAAAGGAACTGTCAATTTCGGAGAGCATCGCGGTCACCATCAAGAACCTTGTTCCCATGTCGAGCGGCGCGATGCTCGACTATCAGGTGAAAGTGAACCGCCCGCTTTTCGAGCAGATCATCGCCCCCATCGTCGAGAAATCGTTCGATTGCTGCCGCCGCGCGATGGAGAACGCGCATCTACAACCGAACGAGATAGATGCTGTTGTACTCGTGGGCGGCACCACCAAGATACCCTACATCCAACACAGGGTTGCCGAGTTCTTCGGGCGCGATCCGTTCCTCGGCATTGAGACCGAACTCGTCATCGCGATGGGAGCGGCCATTTACGGTTATTCGATGGTGGAGCAGGAACAGAAGGAAACCCCGGTGCTCCTCGATGTCGTGCCGATGTCGCTCGGCGTCGGGACCGTCGGCGATTTCGTCGAGATACTCATCGAGAAGAACGAGCCGCTCCCGCTCGAACGAACCAGCGTCTTCACCAACGCCTCCGACAATCAGAAAACGGTCCGCATCGGTATCTATCAGGGCGACAAGACCAAAAAGAGCGAGTCGCATCTCATGGGGGAGATCGTGCTCACCGATCTGCGCGCCGCTAAGCGCGGCGAGATAAAGATACAGGTCACCTTCGAGGTGGATACCAACGGCGTCCTCAATGTGAAGGCGATGGACCTCGAGACGGGCAACCGGCAGAATATAGAGTTGAATATCCTCGGTTTGGGGTGATACCATGACGCAGCACATCGGCATCTACCTGAGGGATGAACGCTATCTCGCCTCCCTGCAGGATTTCCTCTCCCGCAGGATACCGGACACGGAGGTGGCGGCGATCCACAGTCTGAAGGAATTTCTCGCGCTGGCGGATCGTCCGCTCGCCATCGTCATCGCTGAGACGCAACTCAACGAGGGGATATGGCTCCGCGTCATTCCGGTGCTCAAGCGGGCGCGTCACATTATTCTTCTCGCTTTTCCCGGCGGTCCCGAAATCACGGAGGATATAGCGCGAAAATACGGCGCCGAGAGATTATTCAGGGTCCCTTTTCCGAGCGGCGATCTCCTTGCCGCGATCCAAGAGATGCTGAGCAGGGACGAGCAAGAATCAACCGAAACCGAGGCATCGCTTGAAACGGTGGAGGAGATGGAGTCGTTGTACAACCGTCTGAACGACCTCGATTATTATGCGCTTTTCGGCGTAGACTCCTCCGCGGGAGTCGAAGAGATAAAAAAACGTTACATAGATCTGGCGCGCCGATACCACCCAGACAAGTTCCGGAGTGCCTCCCCGGAGATCCGTACCATGGCATACGAGATTACCAAGCGGGCGAACGAGGCCTACTCGGTGGTGTCGCATCCCAACCGTCGGAAGATGTACGACCGGATGCGCCGCGAGAACACGGCGGTAAAGCGGTTCGACTTCCGGCTCAAGATGAAGTATGAGGAGAATCCTCACGACACCATCGTCAACAAACAGGCGCGTCGGTTCGCCATACTTGCTCAAAAAGCGATGGAGGAAGGCCAGTTCAAGCAGGCGCTCACCCAACTCAAGATGGCCGACTCGATGGAGCCGGGGAACGACTACATCCTCAGTCTCATCGAGCAGGCGAAGAAAGGAATGGGACAGGGATAATATGACCGCCAAGTCCTCCGCCGGGAATACCATTCCCCGGCATGTCGCCATCATCATGGACGGCAACGGGCGCTGGGCGAAGAAACGGATGTGGAACCGCCTCCGCGGTCACCGGGAGGGGGCCGAGAGTGTTGATGTCGTTACCGAGGCGGCGCGCACGGCGGGAGTCGAGTACCTGACGCTCTACGCCTTCTCGACCGAGAACTGGAGCCGCCCCGCCGATGAGGTGAACGGTTTGTGGGCGCTGCTCGAGGAGTTCCTCGAGAAGAAACGCGAGAAACTCGTCAGAAATCGCATCCGTCTCCATTTCATCGGCCACCTCGAACATCTTCCCGCGGGGGTGAGGAAGAAAGCGCTCGAGGTGAAACGGGCGACCGAGGAACACGGGTGGGACATGACGCTGACGCTTGCGCTCTCTTACGGGGCGCGTGACGAGATCACCTGCGCCGCACGGGAGATCGCCCGCATGGTGGAAAGAGGAGAAATCACCGCCAACGATATTTCCGAGAGCGCAATCAGCGCCCACCTGTTCACCGCCGGTATACCCGATCCCGACCTCGTCATTCGCACCTCCGGCGAACTGCGGGTGAGCAACTTCCTGCTGTGGCAGAGCGCCTACGCCGAATACTATTTCACCGAAACACTGTGGCCCGATTTTCGTGAAAAAGAGTTTCTCGACGCGCTCCGCGCCTATGCCGGCCGCCACCGGCGATTCGGCAGGACCGGCGATCAGGTAAAGGAATAACGCGTTTTTTCCTTCCCCGTTTCTTTAGGACAGATCGGCCGCCGGGATGATGCGAGGCGGCGGCAATATCACGCCGAGGATCTTCCCCAGATTGTAACCGTGCTCGCGCAACAGGGAGAGATATCGTTCGTCACGATCTTCCGGCGGGCGGACGAATGTATCGGGGACGATGCCGCGAAGGCCGGGGCATCGCTCGGTAACCTCGGTGCGCCATGCGGGATCGGTGAAGAATTCGGGGACGAACGGGGTCTCGCGGCACTGCGCCGGTTTTGCGGTGTGCACCGCGCAGAGGTTGTTTTGGAGAAAAAGACAGGCCTGTTCGCTGTTCTTTTTGAGGATGAGGTAGGGAAGATACCGCCATCCGCCGCTCTCTTCGGCGATCTCGAGGATGATGAAATCGGTGTAGCGGTCAACCAGCGTCTGCGTGGGGACACCGAGGTGAGCGGTGAGCGTGGCGACATCCTCCGGATAGAGAAAGACCGAGCCGTCGCCCCGGCAACAGGCACCGCATCGGCGGCAGATGAACGAGTTACCGCTCATCCGGCGAGCCTCCGGTGTTGTCCTTGCTCACGAGGGACATGCTTCCGCCTTCCTCGCGGTAGCGTATGGTCATGAACATCTTCACCGTCGCGATCTCCTTTCGGTATTCTTCCTTCTCGAGCCCATAGGAAACCCCTTTCGCCGCGAGTGCGCGGAGCGGGTTGGCGCGGTATTCCCATGGAAGAAGGCGTATCTTGGCGCCGCGCGAAGCAAGCAGCAGCCCGTCGCGATGGGGGCGGGCGAGCGCCGCGACCGATTTCTCGTCGGGTGACCCGATGAGTGCGTAGCGGCGGTGAAAGGTTGTTTCGATGGCAAGGTCGCTCATCTTCAGTCCTTTCGCCGCGCACATCGCGGCGATGAGTTCCGGCACCTCGCGGAGGATGTCGCGGAGCCGTCTCTCGTAGAACGAGACGGTGACCGGCCGGTCGCCGGAGGAGGTACGGAGCGCGATGGTGAGCGAAAAAAGACGCTCGTCGTCGGTCGCGTCGTCGCAGGCGCC
>CALITV010000097.1 GCA_938048925.1 uncultured bacterium
CGGCGGCGACGGCAGGCGGCAGAACGCGGGCAAGATCAGCGCCGGGCATCGCCGCGACGACGGGAATCCCCGCAAGCGTTTCGGAGGACTCTATGAGCGAACGGATGACGCTCCAGCGCGGGTGGGCGTGAAGCACGCACCGATAGGGGGTTTCGAGAACGATGCGCCGATGTGATGGATACTCCACCGAGGCGCCGAAAGGCGCGCCATCGTCGGCGGTGAGTGGGCAGACGACCGTTCCAACCGCGAGTTGATCGAGTGATGCTCCGGTGCGGCTGATGAGCAGCGATTCGTCAACGCGGCACGAAATATTCCCGAAAATGGAGTCCACCAGACCAGCCGTAACGAGCGCCCTTCCCGCCTCGACGATGGCGAGGCGGGCCGATTCGAGGTCGGCGATGGAGCCCGTAAGATGCGCTGGTCGAGGTAAGGGATGCAGCGTGGCGAGGAGTTCTTGAACAGTGTTTCTTGCGTCGGCGGCCAAGGAGCCCGTTCGGCGTAACTGTTCCATTTGCACAAAGAAATGAACGAAGAGGGCAAACCGCCCGACCGCGGCCATGACCGCTGCTTGTTCCGTGGTATCGCCGCGTGCGAGGAGCGATTCGTCAGTGACGAGAAAAAGGACACGGTCGGCCGGCAAAAGTTCGGGATGCTCCGCGTCGGCCGCCGCGACAACCGGAATATCGCCGAGAAAGAGGCGCGTCTCGGAGTCATGCGGCGAGATGCACCGGGTGCCGCTAGAGAGGAAAAATCGCGCTATCGTGCGGTAGGGCTCATCGGTAAACGGAAAGGTGACGCATGCGGAGGTCATCGGCGGAGTGTTCTTCTAATGCGGCTTTTTCTGAACGCGGATGCGGGCGTCAACGGCAACTACCTGTTCTCCTTTACCGAGGAGGGGATTGAGGTCGAGTTCGACGATCTCGGGGGCGGCGGTGACCAGCGCCGAAAGGCGGACGACCACATCGGTGAGTTTCTCTTCGCTCACCGGTTGTTGGCCGCGGAAGCCTTTCAGTATCTTGTAACCCTTGAGCGAGCGGATCATCGTGAGCGCTTCATCGGAAGTAAGTGGTGCAAGTCCCGACGCGACATCCTTGAGCACCTCGATGAAGATGCCGCCGAGACCGCAGAGTACCAGATGACCGAACTTTTTTTCGAGTTTCGCGCCGGCGAACAGTTCGACGCCCGAAAGCATCGGCTGGATGAGAATGGCGGTGGTATCCTTTATTTCCATCATCCGGTCGAATTCCTTCTCGACCGTTGCGTCGTCCTTCACGCCGAGAGCAACCCCGCCGACATCGGACTTGTGGATCGGTCCGACCACCTTCATGACGACCGGATAGCCGAGTTTCTTCGCTGCGGCGACCGCGTCGGACTTCTTCGCTACGACCGCTTCTCCGGCGCGCGGGATACCAGCGGCGTCGAGGAGCGTCTGCACGGCGGCGGGGGACAGGTAGCCGTCGTTCGCGTCGGCGATCACCTGACGAATCTTCGCCTCGTTGATCGGCGGCAGCGCTACCTTTTCGGGAACCGGCTTCGAGGTGAAGAACACCTTGGCCAGCGCGTTGCCGAGCACCACTTCGTCGGGGAAGTTGATGCGGCCTTTGGCGAGGAAATCTTTCACCTCGTCGGCGGCATTGATGATGGAGGGGAGCACCGGGAATATGGGTTTCTTGCAGGTTTTCATCTTCTCGTCGAGGAGCCGATAGACATCGTAAACGGGAAAGAGGCCCGGTGAGCCAAATATGACCACCATGCCATCAATCTCATCGAACCGGTGTTCGCACGCATCTATGATCTCGCCGAGTTGTTGGGCGGTTCCGGTGGCGAGAAAATCTATCGGGTTGGCGACCGATGAGCCGGGGTGCAGTTTGGAGAGCAGTTCCTGCGCCGCCGGCCCTTCGAGGTGGGGTATGGTGAATCCATTATTGGAGAGGGCGTCGGTAAGCATGACCGCCGGACCGCCGGCGTGTGTGATGATGGCGATGTTTTTGCCCTGCAGTTCTTTGTGCATGAAGACCGATGCTACCGCCACCAGTTCTTCCCGGCCGCTGCATCGCACGATGCCCGCTTTGCGAAAGAGCGCCGAAACCGCCTCGTCGGGCGAAGCGAGCGCACCGGTGTGCGAGGAAGCGGCGCGGCTTCCCGCCTCGCTGGAACCCGATTTTATCGCGGCGATGCGGCACCCTTTGCGGATGAGGCTGCGAGCGTGTTTGAGTAAGAGATCTGGTTTCTTTATGTTTTCGATATAGAGCAGTTTTACCCGCGGACTTGTCTTGGGATCGAAGGTCTCGTCGAGGTAGGCGAGCACCTCTTCGACACCGAGTTGTGCCGAGTTCCCGACCGACCAGATGGAGTTGAAGGAGAGCCCCTTGGGCATACCCGCTTCCATGATGAAGACGGCGGTGGCGCCGGAGCCTGAAATGAAGTCGCAGCCCATCGGGTCGAGCCGTGGAATGGGGGTGGTGAAGACGCCAGCGTAGTGGGTGGTGAGTACCCCGATGCAGTTGGGTCCGATGAGCGATCCGCCGACCGCTTCTATCTTCTTTACGATCGCCTGTTCCAGTTCGCGCCCCGCCGCGCTCTCTTCGGAGAAGCCGGCGGAGAGAATGATGAACGCCTTGGTTCCTTTCTGTTCGGCGAGAATCGTGACCGTCTCGAGACAAAACTTCGCGGCGATGGCAATGATGGCGAGATCCGCCTGCGGCAGATCGGCGACACTCGCGTGACACGCGATGCCCTGCACCTCTTTCTCCTTCGGATTCACCGCGTAGATTTTTCCCCTGAAACCGGCATCTTTGATGTTCTTGAGCACCTTGCCCCCCGGCTTGGCGAGTTCGTTCGAGGCGCCGACGACTACGATACTCCGAGGTTCGATCATTTCGCGGGTGATCATGGTGGTCTCCTGTCGAATATGTTGATGAGCGCGCTCCGCAGGTATCCTAAACAGATTTAGACAGGCGCGTCAAGGGTAAGGGGTGGTGAACCTCTCCCTTCCGTTTCCTTCAAGTGGCACGGGAGAACAGGGAAGGGAATATCGGTTGAGGGACCCCGGTGTCCCAGTGGAGGGGTAAGATTACTTTTCTCGCGGATGATGGTCGGCTGGACGGTTGACCGAACGCTGAATCGCTCATTGGTCGTCAATGCGCTCAAGCGGGCCCACT
>CALITV010000098.1 GCA_938048925.1 uncultured bacterium
GACGATGCCGAAGAGCGCCGCGAATGGGGCATCCTTCTGCGCAACCGAGGCGATCTCGTCTGGTCTTTTGAGCGGCCATTCGGCAATCGCGGTGGCGTGGTGTGCCGATTGGGCGCAGAAAATACAATCTTCAGGACAGCGGCCGCTCTTGGCATTCACGATGGCACAGAGCACCGCGGTATCCCCCTTGAAATGGCGCCGCACCCGCGAGGCGGCCTGCAAAATGTCGGGAAGCGCACTGCGCGGGAGCGAGAGCACCGATCGCGCCTCCTGCGGCGTGAGCGGCTCGGTGCGCAGCGCCTTTTCGGTTATCGAGGCAAGCATCGTCAGCCGCCGTGGGAGAGGTGGAAGACAGTGACCTGCGCCCCATCGGGAACACGGAAGGTGTCGTACTGATCGCGTGGCACGAGAACGCCGTTTACCGTTACCGTAATGAGTTTGTACACATAGTTCATCTGCGTGAGAATGTCGCGCACCGTCATACCTTCGTGCCACGCGAGTTTGTCGCGATTGTTGACCGTTATCATCGCGCACCTCCTTTCGCCATGAGTAGCGCTATCGCCTCGTTCGCCTCGAGCGCAGCCGCAATCATCACCCGTGCCGCGCAGAGCCCTTCGCTCATGTCGGAGACTCCGTCGCCGACCACCACGATGTTGCCGGAGCGCCGCACCTGCATCGTTTCGCTCTTCCCGTAACCGGCAAGACCACTCGCCGCGACGATCGGGCGGGCGGGATAGGCGCCACACCACGCCTCGATAAGCCATTCCTTGGCGTCGGCACGGTCGAACGCCTCGATGAGAAGATCGCATTTCTCAAAGGTCGCCGCTACCGTTTCACGGGAAAGTTTCTTCTCGTGCACCGTAATACGAACCGCCGGATTGATGGCGTGCAGATGGTCGGCGAGCGTGGAGACCTTCGGCTTTCCGATATCGCTCTGGAAAAAGAACTGGCGATTGAGATTCGAGACCTCCACACGATCGAAATCGGCAAGAACGAGCGAGCCGACACCGGCGCGCACAAGGAGCATCGCGGCATTCGAGCCGAGGCCGCCGCAGCCGGCGATTCCCACCGTTGCCTGCTGTAATACCTCGGTCATTCCGGCGACATTGCGGGAAAAAATCATTAGATCCTCGCAAAAGAGTTGACTTTCATTCATAAATCATACTATTCTTGTATGAGAAGTCAAGTTTATGGAGATCTTTTCATGCGCATCGTGCTCAACGGCACTGAACAGGAGACGACGGCCGCCACGGTGGCGGCGCTCATTGCCGGGCTTTCGATTGACCACGAACAGTTTCTCGCCGTCTCGCGTAACGGGACGATCATCAAACGCACCGAATGGGAAAGCACCCCGGTCGTTGAAGGCGACCGCATAGATATTCTCACCATCGTTGGAGGAGGCTGAGATGAACACCACTGCAGGCAACGGGACCCCTCGTGTCCATGAATCCATTCTTGACCTTATCGGCGGCACACCGATTGTCAAGTTACAGCGTATGAGTACCGAAACGGGCGCCACGATCGTCGCGAAACTCGAGGCGTTCAATCCGCTCCATTCGGTCAAGGACCGCATCGCGCTCGGCATGATCGAGGCGGCCGAGCGGGAAGGTCGCATCAAACCGGGCGACACCCTCGTCGAGCCGACCAGCGGCAACACCGGCATCGGGCTCGCTTTCGTCGCGGCGGTCAAGGGATACCAACTCGTGCTCACGATGCCCGAAACGATGTCCATCGAGCGGCGCAAACTGCTTGCCGTTTTCGGTGCCGAACTGGTGCTTACCCCCGGTGAGAAAGGGATGCGCGGGGCAGTCGAGCGGGCAGAACAAATCGTCAAAGAGCGTCCTGGCGCGGTGATGCTCCAGCAGTTCGAGAACCCGGCCAATCCCGCATTTCACCGCCGGACGACTGCCGAAGAGATCTGGCGCGACACCGCCGGTGCGGTGGACATCTTCGTCGCCGGTGTCGGCACCGGCGGCACGATTACCGGGGTTGGTACCGTTCTCAAATCCCGGAAACCCACCGTGAAGGTCGTCGCCGTCGAGCCGGCCGACAGCCCCGTTCTTTCGGGCGGTCAACCGGGACCGCACAAAATACAGGGTATCGGTGCCGGTTTCGTTCCGAAGGTACTCGACCGGACCGTGATCGACGAAATCATCACGATAACCGCCGAGGAGTCGTTCATTGAATCGCGAAAGGCGGCGAAAGAGGAAGGAATCCTCTGTGGCATCTCTTCGGGAGCGGCCCTCGCAGCAACGCGTCGAATCGCGAAACGCCCCGAAAACAAAGGGAAATTCATTGTCGTCGTCATCCCCGACACCGGGGAGCGTTACCTTTCCACGGCGCTGTTCGAGGGATAAGCAATGAAACTCTCGACGAAGGTCCGCTACGGCATGCGGGCGATGGCCGAACTGGCGAGGCAATCAAACGGTTCTCCGGTGATGCTCCGCACAATCGCCGAACGACAGAATCTCCCCGAGAAATATCTCGAGCACCTCTTTACCAGCCTGCGCACCGCCGGTCTCGTTGCCAGCGAACGCGGCGCCCGCGGCGGTTACCGGCTCGCCCGTCCCGCCGATCAGATAACGGCACTCGATGTGTACACCGCCCTCGAGGGCGATCTCGAACTCATCGCGTGCGCCGAACACCCAGACCGGTGCCCCTACCGCGAAGATTGCGTCACCGCGGATCTCTGGCGCGAACTCGGAGTAGCACTCCGCGAAGTACTCGCAAAGAAGAATCTCAAAGACCTCGCGGCCACCGAACGCGTGGCGATGTATTTTATATAGGTCGTAGATTCTCTTCGCTTGACTTCTTCTTCCGCCTCGTTACAATGGAAACTTGACTTGTTTTTATAGTTTCCTTGGTTTTGGAGGCGAAAATGTCTTCTGATGTTCGTGAGTTGATAATTTGCGAGGCAAAGCGGCTCTTCTTTCAGCACGGGTTTCGGCGCGTCACGATGGACGAGATCGCCGCGAGATTGCGGATAAGCAAGAAAACGA
>CALITV010000099.1 GCA_938048925.1 uncultured bacterium
CACCGGCGCGGCGCTTGTCCGCAAACCGGGCAAGATTACATCCCGAGGAAAATAAATCTATGGCATGGGAAGGAATTGCCCGATTGTTCCGTAAAAAAATCAAGAAAGAGGCAGATGGAGGGAGAAGGTCGAGCCTTTTCCCATCTCGCTCTTTACCGACACCGCTCCTCCGTGGGCAAGCACAATGTGTTTGACAATGGCAAGGCCGAGACCGGTGCCGCCGGCGGCCCGGCTCCGCGCTTTGTCCACGCGGTAGAACCGCTCGAAAAGCCGGGAAAGATGTTCGGCAGCGATGCCGATACCGGTATCGGTGACGTTAATGACCACTTTGGTCCCGTCTGATCGTGCTTCGACCGTTATCCTTCCGTTTTCATTTGAGTATTTTACCGCGTTGTCCAAAAGATTGCCAACCGCCTGCTCGATGAGCGGCGCATTGATCGGCACAGAGAGGGTCTCATCGCAGAGAATTTCGATAGTTATGTTTCGTTTAGCGGCTCGCTCGGCGAAAGGTTGGGTCGCCGCAACGAGAATCGGTTTTATCGGGGAAAGGGTTTTGACGATCTCGCCATGTTCCGCATCGCGTTCTATCTTCGAGAGGGCGAGCAGATCTTCGATAATGGCACCGAGCCGATCGCTTTGCCGGGCAATGATGTCGAGAAAGTTCCGTGCCGCGACTGGGTCGTTGATCGCCCCGTCACGGAGCGTTTCGATATATCCCTTTATCGAGGTAATGGGGGTACGCAGTTCGTGTGAAACATTGGCGACGAATTCCTTCCGAATGTTTTCGAGTTTCTTGAGGTGGGTAATATCGGAAAAGACGAGCAATATGCACAAACAATCGAGAGAGCAACCGGTGACCGGCACCCCGCGTGCATAGAGGAGATTCCCTTCGCTATCATAGAGATCTATCTCGCGCTCGGTAGCGGTTCCCGTGGTAATTACCTGCCGAGCGAATTCGTAGAGCGCTTTGTTGACGAGTACGCCGACGAGCGGCTTGCCGGCTGCCTCTGCGGGGTCGGTATGAAAGAGTTTACCGGCGGCCGCATTGATGCGGAGCACTTGTTCACGGTTGTCGACAAGGACGAGTGCTTCATCGAGACTCGCAAGAATCGCCTCGAGTTCGTTTTTTTGGACCGTCAACTCGGTTATTTGTCTCTCGCGTGCTTCCGCCATCGTATTGAGCGAATGAGCAAGCCGGGAGAACTCTTCTATGTCGGACTCCGGAAGACGACGAAGAAGATCGCCGCCGGCAACGCGTTCGGCTTCCCTTTGGAGACTCACGATCGGAGCGCTGAACGACCGGGCGACAACGGCGCTGGCTCCCAAAATCCCCGCGAGGATAAGGATCGCGGCGAAAAGTAGGTCGGAAACGAAAGGACGCATGGTTTCTTCGAGCGAAGCGAGCGTTCTCGAGGCGCGCAGAACAAAGCGCGTTTCGTTGTTTGTTTGCACGCGAATCGCGACATACAGTTGCTCGCTCTTGAGGGTGGGACTGTAACGGGAAGCGACTCCGACAATACCGCCGAACGCGTCACGAATTTCGGGACGATCTCCGTGGTTGGCCATGCGGGAGGGATCTTCCATCGAGTCGGCGAGAATCGTTCCGTCGGGAGACACCACGGTAAAACGGATCCCCAAGCGCATTCCAAAATCGCGGATCGTTTCGGCGATTGTCTCTGCTCGTTCATAAGATTCTTCGATGCGCAACACTCGTTCGAGCGCAATGAGCGAGTCTTTGAGTTCGGAGGTAGTCTGCTCGAGGATAAACCGTTCAAAAATGCGCCATGAAACAATAACCGAAAGAATGAGCGTAATCGCCGCCGCGAGAGAGAAGAAAAAATACACCCGCCAAAAAATCCGTCGCATTATGAACTGGGATTTTCTTTGACATGGTGCCGCACGATTTCACCGTCCACGAGGTAGATGACATCCTCGGCGATGTTGGTTGCATGATCGGCAATCCGCTCAAGGTAACGCGACAACGCGATGCCATGCAAAAGAATCTCCGATTGATCGGGATGTTCGCGCATGAGCCGTCCCGCCGTTTTGTACATCTCACGATGCATGGTATCTATTTCTTCGTCGCGCGCAAGAACTTCGTAGGCGCGGCTTTTGTCAAGGTTCACAAGTGCCTCGATGGCGACATGGAGCATGATGTGGGCGATGTGGGCCATCCGTCCAAAATCGAACGGCATCTCTACCTCGGGGTGTTTGGCAAGGGTCACGACCCGTTCGGCCATGTTGACCACGAGATCCCCAATCCGTTCGAGATCGTTGTTGATTTTGAGCACCGTCACGATGAGGCGCAGGTCCCCCGCGACCGGTTGGTTGAGTGCGAGCGTCTTGAGGCATTCTTCCTCGAGGTCCACCTCTGCGAGGTCTATCTCGCGGTCGCCGGCGACAATCTTCTCGGCCAGTACGGTATCCCGTTCCCGAACACACTGGACGGCGCGGGCAAAGGTCTCTTCTATTTTAAGCCCCATCTCGAGCAGGCGGTTCTTCAATTTCGCGATGTCGCGTTGTATGCGTAGCGGCATGGTCTCCTCCCTCTAGCCGAACCTTCCGGTGATGTATTCTTCGGTCTTTTTGTTCTTTGGGTTGGTGAATATCTGACGGGTTTCTCCGAACTCGACGATATACCCTTTGAAAAAAAATGCGGTGAAATCGCTGATGCGTGCCGCCTGCTGCATATTGTGGGTCACGATGACGATAGTGTAGTTCTTTTTCAGGACATCAACCAATTCCTCTATCTTTGCCGTTGCGATGGGATCTATCGCGCTCGTCGGCTCGTCCATGAGGAGCACCTCCGGCTCGACCGCGATCGCCCGTGCGATGCAGAGACGCTGCTGTTGGCCGCCCGAGAGCGCCGTCCCCGGCTTGTGGAGCAGGTCGCGCACCTCCTCCCAAAGCGCCGCTCCCTTAAGTGCCTCCTCGACTCGTCCTTCGAGTTCGCTTTTAGGGACCGCGTAGTGGAGCCGTATCCCATAGGCGACATTCTCGAACACCGACATCGGAAACGGCGTCGGCTTCTGAAAGATCATCCCGACCCGTCGTCGCAGTTCGAGCAGTTTCATGGTCGGCGCAAAAATGCTCTCACCGTTGAGCAGGACATCCCCCTTCGCCTTCTGATCGCGATAGAGTTCGAAAATACGGTTGTAAACCCGCAGATGGGTCGATTTGCCGCATCCCGAGGGACCGATGACCGCGGTCACGCGATTCGGCGCGATATCTATATCGTTCGAAAAGAGCGCCTGCTGGTCGCCGTAAAAAAAATCGAGTCCCCGCACCCGTATCTTCGGTGTCGGGTCGGCGAGGTCACCGTAGAGCGGCAGGGCCGGATCAATCATCGCGAGATCTCCTTTCATTATTTCTTCTCTCTCAACAGGTAGCGAGCCAGTATATTCACGGCGAGCACCGTGGCCATGATGAGGAGCGACGCGCCCCACGCCAGTCGTTTCCAGTCGTCGAACGGGCTCATGGCGTAATTGAATATCGTGACTGTCAGATTCGCGGTCGGCTCGGCGAGCGATTTCATCCAGTAGGGGCTGTTCATGGCGGTGAAGATAAGCGGCGCTGTCTCTCCGGAAACCCGCGCCACGGCAAGCAGGGTGCCGGTAAGCAACCCCGATCGGGCGGCTCGAAAGAGAATCGCAAGGATCATCCGCCACCGCGGCATTCCGATGGCGAGCGCCGATTCGCGCAGGGCGTTGGGAACAAGTGCCAGCATATCCTCGGTTGTCCGTGCGACGACCGGCAACATGATGATGGCGAGCGCCACAGCGCCGGCATAGGCGGAAAAGTGCTTGAACGGAACGACCAGCAGCGTGTAAACGAAGAGACCCACGATGATCGAGGGGATACCGGTGGTAATGTTTGTGGTAAACCGAACCATTCTTCCGAAATGGCTCACTCTGCCGAATTCGGAGAGATAAACGCCCGTGAACAAGCCAAGCGGAACCCCGATAACCGTCGCGAGTAGCGTGATGACGACAGTCCCCGCTATGGCATTGGCCAGTCCGCCACTGTCCGATCCCGGTGGCGCGGGCAGTTTTGTGAAGAAGTCGAGATTAAGGGCCGCGAGTCCCTGTCGGGCCACCGTCCAAAGTATCCAACCGAGGAAAAAAATGCCCACCAGCGCCGCGAGTCCCGACAGAACACTTACGATATGATTGATTACCTCTCGGCGGCGAACATTTTGGGTCTTTTTCATAACCCGGCTCCCATGCTTTTCTTGAGACGAACGACCCACCATTGAGCAATCATCTGAATGACGAAGGTCATCACGAGGAGCACCAGCCCCAGATAGATGAGCGCCTGAAGATAGAGCGGATCGGATGCTTCGGCAAACTCGTTGGCGATCGTCGAGGCGATCGAGTTGCCGGGATCGTAGAGCGACAGCGAGATACGGTGCGCGTTTCCGATGACGAAGGTCACCGCCATCGTCTCGCCGATCGCACGGCCGAGACCAAGGAAACAGGCGCCGACAACCCCCTGAATACCATAGCGCAGCGTTACCTTGCGGGTCACCTCCCATGTCGTCGAGCCCATACCGTAGGCCGATTCCTTGACCACTGCCGGAACCATGGCAAAGACATCGCGCATCACGGCGCTGATGAACGGCAGTATCATAATGGCAAGAATGATGCCCGAGGTGAGCATGCCGATTCCCATCGGCGCACCGGTGAAGAGGCGTCCGATGCCGGGGACATTTTCGAGTCCGAGCGTCTCCTGCAGGAACGGCTGCACCGTCTCGGCCATGAGCGGAGCGAACACAAAAAGCCCCCACATACCATAGATAATAGAAGGTATCGCAGCGAGAAGTTCTATCGCGGCGCCAACGACCTTCGACACCGTCGGATGGGCGAGTTCCACCAGAAACAAGGCGATCACCACGCTCATAGGCACCGCAACAGTCATGGCGATCACCGTCGAAACGACCGTCCCGTAGATGCTCGAGAGCGCACCGTACTCGTTGAGCGCCGGATCCCACATGTCGCGCCAGAGGAACCCGAGGCCAAACTGCCCGATGGCAAGCCGCGCGTTCCACGCGAGGTTGAAGAACATCGCCGCCATAATTATGAGTACCACTGCGGCACAGAGAACGGTAAACCCCCTGAATGTCGTTTCGAAGTGTTCCGACAGGTATTCGCGAAGACGACGCATGAGACTCCTTGTTGCAAGGTCCGCCTTCACGCTAGAAACCGACTGTTAGGTAACGGTTAAGAAATAGTTAGTTGACCGACAATTCTCGTTTCGTTTGCCATATTTTCACAATAGGTTAATCGAACCCTAACAAAAGCGTTGTACCCCGCTCATCATCCGGCGCGCTGGCACCGGAGGATTATTGATAACACCCGAGGAGAAGAAATTATGAGAAGGTTGTTCCTTGCTGGACTTATCGCACTTTTCGCCGTTGCCCTCCTTTCGGCTGCCGAAACCGTAAGCGGCGCCGGCGCCACCTTTCCGTTCCCGCTCTATTCGCAGTGGGCGTACGACTACAACAAACTTACCGGTGTGCAGGTCAACTATCAGTCGATCGGATCGGGCGGCGGTATCGCCCAAATCAAAGCGAAGACCGTTGATTTCGGCGCTTCCGACGAACCACTCCAAGAAGGGGAACTCAAGGAGGCGGGGCTCTTCCAGTTTCCAATGATCATCGGCGGGGTCGTGCCGGTGGTGAACCTCAAAGGTATCGAACCGGGAAAACTGCAACTGTCGGGCGAGACACTGGCCCAGATATTCCTTGGCAAGATTATCAAATGGAACGATCCGAAAATCGCGGCCGACAATCCCGCTCTTACGCTTCCCGACCAGAAGATCGTCGTTGTTCACCGATCCGACGGATCGGGCACCACATGGATTTTCACCAACTACTTGACCAAAGTGAGCCCCGAATGGGCCTCGGTGGCCGGCAATGCCAAGGCGGTCAAATGGCCTACCGGCGTCGGCGGCAAGGGCAATGAAGGAGTCGCCGCGTTCGTGAAGCAAACCGGCGGCTCGATCGGCTATGTCGAGTACGCCTACGCCCTCAAGAACAAGATGACCTACACCAAACTCAAGAACAAGGCGGGCAAGTTCGTCGTTCCCTCGATAGAAACCTTCCAGAGCGCGGCGGCAAACGCCGACTGGCAGAACGCAAAGGGGTTCTACATGGTCCTCACCGACCAGCTGGGCGACAACAGTTGGCCGATAGTTGGCGCCTCCTATATCCTTGTCTACAAAGCGATGCCCGATGCCGCGAAAGCGCAGACGATGTTCAGATTCTTCGACTGGTGTTTCAAGAACGGCGACAAGACGGCTACCGCACTCGACTATGTGCCGCTCCCCAAAACGCTCATTGATATGGTCCAGACCGCGTGGAAGAAAGAACTCACAGCAGCCGGGCAGCCGGTGTGGAAGTAATTTTCCCCGTCAACACTCCTCGATATTATCACCGGGAGTATCTGAAATAGGGACGAACACCGACATCGTACCTTCTGAGAGGAAACTTCCCCATTTTATTGCATATCGCATCTTTCCTGCTAGGGTGTATCCAGTGACATTGTTCGGGAGTCTCTCGTGCGCTTTTTCTCGATGCCCCCGCTAACCATCGGCGATTCGACTGCCCCGCTTCCCATCGTACAGGGCGGGATGGGGGTCGGCATATCGCTTGCCGGGCTCGCTGCTGCGGTCGCCGATGAGGGCGGTGTCGGCGTCATTGCTGCGAACGCCATCGGACTCATGGAGCCCGACTACCGCCAGAACGGTCGCGAGGCGAACATCCGCGCCCTGCGGCGCGAGATACGACTGGCGCGGGAGCGGTCCCGCGGTGTCATCGGGGTCAACCTGATGGTGGCGGTCAACAACTTTCGGGACATGCTCCGCGTCATCATCGAGGAAAGGCCCGATATCGTTTTTCTCGGTGCCGGCCTGCCGATAAAGGATATCCCGATAACCGAACTACGCGCCGCGAAGGTCAAGGTGGTTCCCATCGTCTCGTCGGGCCGCGCCGCAAACATCATCTTCCGTTCATGGGAGAAACAATACCACGACATCCCCGACGCTGTGGTGGTCGAAGGGCCCGAGGCGGGCGGTCATCTCGGCTTCAAGATCGAGCAGATAGGCGACCCTGCTTACGTGCTGGAAAGGATAATCCCCGATGTGATGACCACGGTGAAGGACTTCGCTCAACGGTTCGGTCGTCCGGTGCCGGTTATCGC
>CALITV010000100.1 GCA_938048925.1 uncultured bacterium
GCGACGGTAAGAGGCATGAGCGAAGAACCAAAAGAGAAAGAGCAGGGGAAACCAGCCGAAGAGGCGGACGAACAGCGGCCGCAGGAGCCTTCCCCGACTGACGAAGGCATTTCCTCTCCCGCAGAGAGCGCCGATACCTCCCCTCAAGATCTTCCCGAGGAAACCGCCCCGGAATCTTCTCCATCCGCAGAACAGGTCACCGCCCCCGAAAAAGAAACAGACGATTCCTCCCTCGAGGCGTTCTTCGATGCCGTCAAACGAAACGACCTCGACGCAGTGGTCTCTTTTCTCGAGAAAAAGTCTCTCCTGTCGGCGCTCGATTCCGACAGCCTCTCTCCGCTCATGACCGCCGCCGCTGCGGGGCATCTCGATATCGTGAAACTGTTCGTCGAATGTGGCGCTAATCTCGAATCGAAAGGGAAAGATGGGCGAACCGCGCTCATGCACGCGCTCAGCAACGGTCATATCGCCGTCGCCGAGTACCTGCTCGGGAAAGGGGCCTCGGTCAATGTCGCCTCGGTGACCAACTATACGCCGCTCATGCAGGCAGCGGCAAAAGGTGCCGTCACCCTCATCCGTATGATGCTCCCCAAGATAGACAATGTGAATGCCCGCGATATGGAAGGACGCACCGCCCTTATGATCGCATCTCGATTTGGGCATCGTGAGGTTATAGACCTCCTTATCAACCGGGGCCTGTCGCTTCTCGTCACCGACAACAAAGGCAACACAGCGATTTCCTACGCCGAGACGGCTGAACTCAAGCAGTACCTGACCCAAAAGGCGGAAGAGGAGCGTAAGGCAGCCGAGAAACATGCCAAAGAGGAAAAGAAAGAAGAGGCTCCCGTTACCGAAGAAATAAAAGAGGTGGTAGAAGAAGCGAAAAAACGGGCGCCTTCGCTCATTCTCATTATCGTCCTCTTCCTCGTTTCCTGCGCGGGGATCTATTTCGCCTACTATCAGTTCAAAAATCTCAAGCCACGGGAGACATCCGTTTCACCTTCCCAGCAAGAAGGGGGAACCGCTCTTGCTCGCGCCTACTGCGAGCGGCTCGCCGCCTGCCGCGAAAAGGCATCGGCAGGCTTTGCCGATCGCTGCATTGAACAATCGAAGCACCGTTTTGCGCTTTTTCTGGCGGAACAGGGGGGCACAAAATGCAACGAGGTGAGAATAAGATCGTGTGCCGGATGTTTAGAAGGTCTCTCCTGTGATCAGACGCTCAATCTCGATTTTGGTCAACTTTCCAAAACATGCGGAAGTTGCTTCAAGGTATGTTTGACCACTGAATAGGGTTACTCGTTGGTTTTCATGACAAGCCGTTTGTCCATACACGCAGACACATAGTCGGCCGGCACTGCCAAAGGATCAAACGCCACAGCCATCGCAAGACCATCGGGAACAGGGTTTCCCCCAGCACCCGGATCACAGGTTTCAGTATCAGCAACGCTGAAAAAATAAAAAGATCCGTTAGAAACATTGGGACCACTCAGCCCCTTGCTGGTCGCCCACCCCAGAGAAAGCAACTCTGACGCGTAGTGTCCTTCCGCCTCGTAGAAACCCAACTGGGTTTGGGCAAGCGATTTGAGGTTCGTCGGGACCTCGGCGGTACGACTCTTTCGAGTGTAATCGGCATACATCGGCATTGCTATCGAAGCCATGATGCTGAGAACCAACATCGCCATCATGACCTCCAACAAAGTCATCCCGCGCATGCTCATGGATGCCTCCTTTTCTGTGCCACTTTTTTAGAACGAAGCAATAACTGTTCCATTTCGGTAAGATTTTTCTTGCCACCTCCTCAACAGCACCTTATGATGTTTTCTATCACTACCCTCGGGGAGGACCTTCATGCGCATCCTCGTCACCGGCGGTGCCGGCTATATCGGCAGTCATTTCGTAAAGATACTCGGAGAATCGGGTGCTCACGAGATTACCGTACTCGATAATCTCTCCACCGGGCACCGCGCTGCGGTTCTATACGGAAATTTCGTCCAGATTGACTTGGGCGACACCGCGTCGCTCCGCGATCTCTTGTCGCGCATCGCTTTCGATGCGGTCGTTCACTTCGCCGCCCATATCGTCGTTCCCGAATCGGTCTCCGAGCCGCTCAAATACTATCGCAACAACACCCTCAATACGACAACTCTCGTTGATCTCTGCCTCGAGCACGGCATTCGCTCCTTCGTCTTCTCTTCCACCGCCGCGGTATATGGTGAACCTGCCGAAGGCGTCGTTTCCGAATCGAGCCTGCTTGTCCCCATCAACCCCTATGGATGGAGCAAACTGATGAGCGAGCGGGTGCTCCTCGACACGGCACATGCCGCCCCCGATCGTTTCCAGACCGTTATCCTGCGCTACTTCAATGTCGCCGGTGCCGACCCCGACGGCCGCATCGGTCAGAGTTTCCCGGCAGCGACTCATCTCATTAAAGTCGCCGCCGAAGCGGCGTTGGGAAAGCGCGACAAGGTGACCATCTTCGGTGCCGATTTTCCCACCCCCGACGGCACCGGCATCCGTGACTATATCCATGTAAGCGATCTCGCAGCGCTCCACCTGCGGGCGCTTGAACACCTCGCTTCTGGAGGAAGCACCGCTATCTTCAATTGCGGTTACGGCCACGGCTACAGCGTCCGCGAGGTGCTCGATACCATGAAAAAGGTGAGCGGCGTTGATTTTCCGGTTACCGAAGGGGCGCGCCGCCCCGGCGATCCGGCCCGTCTCATCGCCGAAAACCGGAAAATAAAAGCGGCATGGGGCTGGAAACCCTGCTACGACTCGCTCGAATTCATCTGCCGCACCGCCCTTGAGTGGGAACGACGGCGAACCTACTGAGACTTTGGCTCCAGCGCAAGGATCTTCCGGACGAAAGATTCTTCGTCCGGCATGATCGCCTCAGCGGGAAGGTGGCGGGCAACATCCCCCACCGGAAATGAGAATATCCGACAATATGGCTGGAATTCCCACACTACCACCGGCATACTCTCTTCGCGCGATGTGATACAGAGCACATCTATCCGGCGGGCATAGTAGGCAAGTTCACCCGGGCTTACCTGCCCTGCCCATTTTACCAAGCCGTCACATTCAGCCGCAACAACCATCTCTCGCAACGATCCGTCGCCAAAAACGACACATATCACATCGGAACGTTTTTCTCTCACCCGGCGCGCAATCGAAAGAAAGATATCAATCCCCTTTACTGCCTCGAGGCGTCCGACGAACGCAATAACCCACCCATGGGACGGTAAATCGAGTGGCACCCGGGGCGATAGAGGGAGAGGAAGAGAACTGCGAGTTGGAAGAATAGTGATCTCTCGCCGGGTAACAGAGCGCATTGTTGAGCGCAAAAATTCACTGTTGGCATACACCTGATCGGCACAATGGAAAATAAGCCGCAGAAAAAAAGGTATCTTCCTGAATTTATTTATATCTGTCCCCAGCGCCCAGACACGATACGGAATACCGGTGAGCATCTTGAGTATCAAACCTACCAATCCCCCCGGTATCGCCCAGCAGGCAAATGTCTGTGAAATGTGATACATTTTGACAATTTTCGTCGCATGAGCGACAAAAATGAGCACCATTTTGAAAAAAACGAGAAGGTCTATCGGGTTATAGATACGACGCCCCGCAAGATAGCCATGCCGCCAGCGGAACCGGATGACGGTCGTCACACCATATCGTTCTTCTCCCTCAATCTCGGGGTCCGGTGTCAGCACTACCACCGGCACATCGCTTTCGACCGAAAGCATGTCGGCAATGAAGCGGCCTCGATAGTCGTTTGCATCATGTGGGAACGAATGAGTTACAACAAGGGTAGGACGCTCGAACATGCTATTTCCCCAGCAAGCACCCCATTGCGCGGCGGACTTTCTCCATCATCGAGGGGGCAACGAGCGAACGCTCCATCTCGCTACACACCTCTTCCACCACCGTGGAATCGAAGAACTGCCGTTTCTCGTTTGCTTCCCGTATCACGGCAAACCACCGCCGAATTGCCATTACGACCTCCGGCGACACTCGAGCAATTTTCGCATCATGAATTGCGGCATGCGCCTCGAGTTGTTCGGCGCTCGGCGTCAATCCCAGCGTTTTTTCAATATAGTCGCTCCACAGCCGTAAAAGGATTCTCCGGCGCTGCGCCCATCGCACTCGATCGAGAAAGACCGATCCGGTCACACTCGACAGCGACACCCGATAGTCAAGGAGTGTCTCCGGTATGATCGCCAACTCAGTAACGGGCGCCATTACGCACCAGAGGCGGTAATCCTCTACCCCCGGGAACGCGGGATCGTAGCGGAGACCATGCTCCTCCAGCACCGACCGCCGGAGCATCACCGTCGGATGCACAAACGGCGTAGCAAAAAGCAGCGTCGCTTTGAGCGCTGCCGAAGCAACAGGACCTTTCTGAATCCACCGTGGGCCATACGGAACGAACTTGCGTGCCCAAGTGCCGCACAAGCCAACCGCGGGGTGTTCATCCATGAAAGCGACCTGTCGTGCAAGCCGTTCAGGGCGCGCGATATCGTCGGCATCCATCCGGGCGATGTACTGCCCCCGCGACCCCTCGATTCCGTGGTTCAGCGAAAAGACGATACCTCGGTTGCCGTTGTTACGGATAAGACGAATACGCGGATCGGTGAACTGCTCCACCATCCGGAGCGTGTCATCGGTCGAGCCATCGTCAATGACCAACAACTCGAAATCTCCAAAGGATTGTGCGAGAATACTCTGAATCGCTACCGTGAGATACCGAGCAGCATTGTACGCAGGGAGAAGAACAGAAACAGTTGGTCCCCTCATAACCGTATCCAATCAGATGGAATCAAATCACCGGTCTGTCGTTCCATCTTTTCGTTGGCAAACCATCGTTTCGGCGCGATGACTATCTTGTCGGGATTCCGATTCAGCCACGCTCCCCACCACGAGAAGGAACTGTTGGCAATTATTTGATGCCTACACCGGCTCATGAGAAACATATCTTCCTGCGGTGGAAGGCCTTCTATCACTGCACCATTCACCTGTCGGGCAAGCAGCCACTTGGGTTCATCGGAAAAAAAGAAGAACCGGGCTCCCCTTACTCGATCGCGTATGAGTTGCATCGCCTGTTCATAGTATTCCCATGAACAGGTGCCATGGAACATCTGCGTCACCCGATCCGACACATAGTCGCCGCGGCGCACATGAACAGCAACCGAATGGGGTACACTCTCTATGTGGGCCAGATACTCTTGCGCAGGTTGCGATAACGATCCCTTCAACGAGAATTCGCGCCGTATCGTAGTTGCATAGAACGCAAAGTATTTTTCCGATTGGAAATACCCCTCTAGGATCACTCCGGGAAACAGCTCGCCGACCGAAGAATCATAGAAAAATCCTTTTTCTCGATAGATCCGCCCCCGCATCTGGTACCACCATCGTGGCCAGCATCTAAGAAAAATCACTTCTGCCTCAATCGCGAATGGTGCCAACGCATACTTGCGTTTCGAGTCATGTGCCAATGCCGATATGTCTAGATTCAAAGGGGCATGGTGACGCAATGCCAACGACCGAGCCACCGCATACTGAAACATCTGATTACCGAGACCACCACAGAGACGAACCGTGATAGGTTTCATTGCTTGTTCACCAGTTTATCCCCCACCTTCTCCGCTATTACCCGAGCAATTGCCTCTCCCCTAAGATCGTTAGCCTCCTGAGAGACATGCACAATATCAGTGTACACCCCCTTTCCCAAGGCATCGTAACGGTCCGAAAAATCGTATCCGTATGGCAATGCTACCATGCGTTTTTTTATGCTCTGATGAGCAGCAAGGAATTCGTCCGGAACTTGATAGGGCTGATAAAAGGCAAGGAAGATTGCCTTTCCGAAGTAATCAGAATTTATGGAAGAAACAAGTTTGGAAGCAAGTTCGAGCGTCTCGAAGTAAATATCAACTATCTGACCGTTCCACTTTTCAGAAAAAGGATGATATTGGTCCTGCAAGGTGCTCAACCCACTGATGACACCCCGATACTTGCGATCTATTTCTCCGGCAACAGCAGAATTCTCGAGAAGGATTTTGACCCACGGGGAAGCCTCTTCCTGATAGAAAAAGTTAAAGGGGTAGCCCGGCCGGGGGTCATAGTAACCGCTCTGAACCGTTTCATTATACCCTCCATAGAAAACGACAACATCCACCTTCCGCTTGAGGAGATACTCCACCAGCATGTGGAGATGTTGCCGATGGTTGGAACTGATCACCGAAAAATTAGCCACAAAGACCGGCATATTCACCATTGTTTTGAGCCGGCTCTCTACAATCGCCGGTATCGGAGGATCTCCCATATATCCCGTTGAGCCGCCAAAAAACGCTATCTTGAAATCACGGGCCCTCGCTTCGTCAAGTGACCTGCCCCGAAAACCATGCGCATTGTTCGGGGCACTCCCCGGCCACCCCACGAACATGACATAAGGAGCAGAGCATCGCTCATAATTGCGCGGATATCCGAACCCCAGAATCCTCCTCAACAACACAACATCGGCAACAATGACGACCACAACAAGGAAAAGAAAATAGAGCGCTATCGCGGCTCCTTTTTTCAAAAGTGATTCGACCTTCACTTGTTTCCCTCTTTGCG
>CALITV010000101.1 GCA_938048925.1 uncultured bacterium
TTTTCCCTGCAGTTCCGGGGTCATGTCGCCGATTTCGTCGAGAAACACCGTTCCGCTCCCTGCTTTAGCGAAAGCACCGTCGGTCGTCTTGTCGGCGCCGGTGAACGCTCCTTTTTCGTGTCCGAAGAGAATGCTTTCGACGAGCGTGGAAGGAAGCGCCACGCAATCAACCGGAATGAAGGGGGTTCCCTCGGCGCACGAGAGGCGGTGAAGGTGAAGGGCGGCAACCTCTTTACCGACGCCCGACTCGCCGGTTATGAGAACGGTGGTATCGGGGCTCTTCGCTACTTTTTCGAGGGCGGCGATCGCTCGTTTTATTGCCGCCGAAACACCGATGAGCCCCGACTGCTTATGTTCTTCCCAACCGGCGCGTGCTCCTTGAGCGCGGTGGCGCTCTCTGACTTCCTTTACTTTATCGATGATAGGTTTGAGCGAGGTCTGTTTGACGAGATAGTCTTCGGCTCCTTGCCGGATCGCCGCAACGGCGTTCGGTATCGTCTCGAAAGCGGTCATCACGACGACGGCGCACTCGATCTGGCGCGCGAGAAGGAGCGGTATGATACGGATCCCGTCATCATCGGGCAACTTGTGGTCGAGAAGGATGAGGTGGTAGGTGTTTCGCTCGGCCGTCGCAAGGGCCTCCGCCCCCGTGTAAGCAAGGTCGCACGAGATGCCGAGGCGGGAGATTTCGCGTCCTATCGCCTGCGTGAAGAGCTGTTCATCATCAACAACCAAAACCCGGAAGGAGGAATCTAATTGCGTGGTGCGTGCGTTCATGTGCTGGTCCTCCGTGGCAGTGAAACGATTGCGCGGCATCCGCCGCCGGGGCGGTTTTCGAGACGGATGGTTCCGCCGTGTGCCTCGACGATCTTTTTGCAGACCGTAAGCCCGAGGCCGGTGCCGTTCTTTTTGGTGGTGAAGAAGGGCGCGAAGATATCGGGGGTATCGGGAGGAAGCCCCGGTCCGTCGTCTTCGACCACGAAGCGAACGGTGGAGTCCTCGGTTTCGGCGCGGCAGGTTACCGTGCCGTTGGGCGGCGTTGCTTCGAGTGCGTTGAGCATGAGATTGAAGAAGACGTGTTTCATCCCTTCGTAGTCGGTGAGGATCCACACCTCGTCGGGGAGCGCCAGTACAATCTCTTTTCCCGCCATCTTTTGCATGCCGGTGAGGAGATTGCGCACCTCGGTGGCGACCTCCGAGAGATTGACCCGGCGAATGGCGGTGTTCTGTTTGACGGCGAGCGAAAGATAATCGCGGAGTATCATATCGAGCCGGACGATCTCTGTGCTCATGGTGCGCAGGAGAGGCATGTCGGGGTCGTCTTCGGTGCGGTCACGGATGAGCGAGTCTATCGTCGCACCGATAGCGAGCAGCGGGTTGCGTATCTCGTGCGCCAGTTGCGCGGCCATCTCTCCCATGCTCGCGAGTCGTTCCTGACGGTGAGGTTCGTCACGCGACACGAAACGACGATCCTCTTTGTCACGGAGGACCAGAAGAAAACCGATGACTTTCCCATCGCCGTCAACGAGGAGGAGAGCTTCGATGAGACAGGGGATTGCCGCTCCCTGTTTGTCGAGAACGGTTGCCGGTTCTTCATAGCGGCCGTCGGAAAAGAAGAGAAACTGATGATTGAGAATGGTGTGGATGTTCTGACTCGGTGGGAAGATGACGCCGATGTCACGACCGATGAGATCCTTGTCGCTATGGCCGAGGAGGCTCATGGTCGCTTCGTTGCAGGAAGTGATGCGGAAATTGGTATCGAGCATGATCGCCGGAGCGGGCGATCCGAGGGCGATCTGCAGGAGGTTGTTCTGGAGGGTGCTCTCGCGTCGAACAGCCGTCTCCCCGTCTCCGACGGAGCGGGAAAAAAGAAGGAGGTTCTTGGTGTCGTTCTCAATGATCTCGCCGATGCGCCGTGCATAACTGATGAGCACTTCGCGCTGTTGGGGACTGAAAGGGTGAGGACCGTTCTTCTCGAAGATGATGACGCCGTAAATGTTCACCGGCCCGATGACCGGAACGGCGATGAAACGGTGCCTGCCGATGAGAAGGTCTATACCTTTGAGGACGATCTCGGGAAAGGCGCCGCTCGCGAGTTCCACGAGGCTTTCCGCCTCGATGGCCCGCCGCTCTGCCCACGCCTTGTAGATAATGGTATTGCGCGCTTGGGCATAGGTGAATTCATGTTCGGCGAGAGATACGCCAAAAAGTTTTTCTACTCCGCGGAGTTCGTTTTCTTTGCCGACGACGATGCCGACCAGCGTCTTGATGCGCTGCCGCGGGGTGTTGAAAACGAGGAAATTCGCTGAGTTGCACCCCAATATCTTGGCGGCCCCGCGGAGAACGGGGGTAAGCGTTTCTTCGACCGAGGAGTGGGAAGCCGCAGGGGCGATGACATGTATCGTTTCGGACATGATAGGCCCCATTATAGGTGGTTAAGGTGTCTTGTCAACGCACGAGGCGAGAAAACGGTCGGCCTCGATGGCGGCGCGATTCCCCGATACCACCGCTCCTTCGATAGTGGCGGGAAGACCGGTCGCGGTCCAGTCGCCGGCGAGGAAGAGGCCGCGGAGATCCGTGACGGGATCAGGACGGTGCCGGCCGAGTTGTGGAAGGGCGCGGAAAGTCGCCCGCGGTTCGCGGATGATGAACGACGCGAGGCACGATGCGCCGCGCGATTTAGGAAAGTAACGATCAATCTCGGCGAGAGCAAGCGTTTTCAACTTTTCGTTCGGTTCTCGGATGAATTCTTCGGCCGCCGAGAGAACGAGCGAAACGCGGTGCCCTGCCTTTTCGCGTTGCGGATGGGAGAAGGCCCAGTGGAATGTGCCTTCGATCATCGCGCACATCGGGTAGGTAAGCCACGGCCGGTCGAACCAGAGTTCCACCGAGAGAATGGGGGAAGGTGGAAGGAGTCGCGCCCGTTCGGTGAGCGGCGCGAGTAGCGGTATGTCGCGGCACAGAGTCTCGATGTGCCACGGTGCAACGGCGAGAATGACCGCGTCGGCGCGGTGGCTACTCCCGTCGTCGTCCACGATGCCGACGCACCGCGCACCATTGTTCAGGATCTTGACCACGCGTCGTCCGGTGAGGATGGTACCGCCGTGGGCGGCGATGAAGGAGGCAGCCGGCTTGACAAACGTGTCGGCGA
>CALITV010000102.1 GCA_938048925.1 uncultured bacterium
TCGTGCCATAACGGACTGCCTCGCGTGCGATACCGCTCTCCGCGAGCCGCCCGTATTTGAGATTGATGTCGTAGTAGTCGTTGACGCTGTCGAGTCCCACCACCGTGTCGCCGCGGGCGACAAGGCGCAGGGCGGTGTGAAACCCGATGAAGCCGGCGGTTCCGGTCACAAGGATGTGCATGAAATCCCTCGCCTCATGTTTTGCCCTCAACTATCAGCAATGTGCGGCGTCGGTCAAGAAAAATCGTGCGTTGATTCTTGCCCGCGGCACATGTTCCTCGATGCGATGTTACGCCGGGAGAGAGCCTGCCGTTTCCTCTTCGAGCCAGCGCAGGTAGGGGGCGTTGCCTTTCTCGATCGGCACCGCAACGATCTGCGGAACCTCGTACGGGTGCAGTTCAGTCAAGGTCTGTTCGAGCCGCGGAAAGAGTGCCCGGCGCGTCTTGATGAGACACAAAACTTCGCTCGCCGTTTCGATTTTTCCCTTCCAGTGGTAGATGCTCGTCATCGGGCCGACGATTTGGACGCAGGCGGCAAGCCGCTGTTCGACGAGTGTCCGAAGCGTTCGCTCGGCCTCTTCACGCTTTTCGAAGGTCGTGAACACGACCAGATTCCCGGTGTGCATGGTCTCCTCCCTGAACAAAAATGGTTTTTCCACTATACCGTTTCGTTCTTTTCTTGCAAACATCTTCCTTTCCTGTCATAGTCGCACTGTATCCGCGAGGGAACGATGAACGCGCCACGCCGCCCGATACCGGCCCCGCTGTGGGTCTTTACGACCAATTTTTGCGAAGGGTTTCCTTACACGGTCATTCGTGTCGTCTCGAACTTCTACCTTGCTACGATGGAGGTGGCGGTCCAATACATCGGGCTCACTTCGTTCTTTGGCTTGCCATGGACGGTGAAGTTCCTCTGGAGCCCGCTCGTCGATCGCTACGGCACCAAGCGTTCGTGGATACTCGTGATGCAGGCGTTGCTCGTTCTCGTCACCACGCTCCTCGCTCTCGGCGCGCCCGTTCCAGCCTTCGTTCCCATAATGTTCGGGCTTTTCTTTCTCGGTTCGGTATTTGCCGCGACCAACGATGTCGCCACCGACGGCTACTATATGGAGACGCTCGACGATGCGGCGCAGGCACGCTGGGTCGGTCTGCGGGTGCTCTCCTACCGCATCGCGATGATGGCCGGCACCGGCGTCGTCGCAACGGTCGGCGCGATCTGGGGATGGCGGCCGGCCTTCTTTCTCGCGTTCGTCATCGCTGCGGTGCTCTTTCTTTTTCACCTTGTGCTCCTCCCACTTCCTCGCAAGACAGCCACAGGCGACACGCCAGATCGTCCTTCCTATTTCGAAGCGTTCATCGCCTACCTCCGACGCGACAACATCGCTGCGATTTTATTGTTCATCGTTTTCTTGAGAGCCGGAGAGTACATGCTCCATGCGATGGTCGGTCCCTTCTTCGTTGCGATCGGCATCAAGAACCACTATGGCTGGATATCGTCGTTCGTCGGTTTGCCGGCTACCATTGCCGGAGCTCTCTTCGGCGGCTGGGTCATCGCACGCGTCGGTCTCAAGCGGGCGATCTGGCCGATCGTTCTGTTCCAGAACACGACCAACCTTCTTTATAGCCTTCTTGCGCTGTGGGCGAGCGGCGGCACTCTTTCCGAAGTGTTCACCGTTGCGGCAGCGGCCACGGTGAACGGTATCGAGAACCTCTCGTCGGGGATGGGCAACGCGCTCCTCATCGTCTTTCTCATGCGGTTGTGCCATGATCAGTATCGCTCCGCACACTATGCAATCGGGTCGGGACTCATGGGGTTGTCGGGGATGTTCGCGGGAGCCGTGTCTGGGTTCATTGTGAAAGATTGGGGCTTTGCATGGATGTTTCTCGCCAGTTTCGGCGCCGCCCTGCCGGCACTTCTTTTCATACCGGCGCTTCGCCTGCAGGATAACATCGCAGAAACGCAGTCGCATTAGTTCGTGGAGGTGCTTATGCACGATCGAGACACATCACCGCATCCGTCGCAGGAACTCACTGAGGCGGCCCTGCCGGGGCGCAACCGGATAAAGATTCTCCTCATCGTTGTGCTCGCCGTTCTTCTGCTTCTTTCGGGTTACTTCGCGCCGATGATCGTCGAAGGGAACGACCTGCAAAAACGGCTTTCCTCCTACGACACCGTCTCGGTGATCGTGGCCAAAGACCCCAATGACCCTGCCAAGCAGTGCCGTTGTCTGCGCCTGCCCGATGAGTCCTCATCGGTCGCCTTCCGGCTCGGTATGTCTATGTCCTCCGAGGGACCACGGCAGGAATGCGGCCATGATGCCCTTTTTGTTTTCACGGGGAAAACGGCTCCATTCGAACTTCCGGTAAGCCGCCGGTGCGCATACATCAAATACCCGCCTTCGGCGGCGCACCCGTTTGGACAGCCCCGGCGCTTGGTCGGTTGGTTGGTGAACGGTTATCTCGATCGAGCGGTCGAAATCGGCGAAGAGTGCGACTGTAGCGGCTAATGGAAACGCTGGAGATTGGAAAGATTTTTCGCTGGCACTTTCCTTGGGAACTTGCCGGCACTAGGTGACGCAGACCAAAAAGGGAGGAGAACAATGAGAATCGAAATGGTAGCGGTGAGCGGGATGCTTGTTTCTATTCTTGTCGCCTGCGGAGGCGCGAAGAACACGGCCAAAGAGGACAAGGATGTCGTTTCGTTTGACAGCGACACCTTGCTTGTTATTGATGAAGATAGCGTCCTCTCGACTGATGGAACGGGCGCTGATGCGACGGAAGGGGATGCTGTCGTGTCCGACGAGAACATTGCCGACAGTCCGGCGGTTGATGCCGATGTGACGCCTGTCACCTGCGGTAATGGCACGGTGGATACCGGCGAGATCTGTGACCCGAGCATCGGCGCGCTTGCCAACTGCACCGAGATCAATAGTGAATGGTACAAGGGCGGCAAGGCATACTGTCTCGATACCTGTTTGGGGTGGGACACGAGCACCTGCGAGGAGGTGCCGCACACCTGCGGCAATGGAATAAAAGAGGGAATCGAGGTATGCGACGGCGATACGATCGCGTGCACCGCTCTTGCCCCGGAGAAATACCAGAGTGGAACCGCCTTTTGCAACCAGTCTTGTACCGCTTACGCCGTCGAGGGTTGCGTCGAGATCGAGCCTTCCGAGTGCGGCAACGGTATCAAAGAAGGACTGGAAGTATGCGACGGCGGACTCGCCAACTGTGTGGATATTGACCCGCTCGCCTTCAGCGGCGGCAAGGCCTACTGCAAGGGAGATTGCTCTGGCTGGGACATCTCGACCTGCACCGAGCGGCCGGCCGAGTGCGAGTCGGAGCTGGTGCTCACCTCTAAGGACCCCTACGATTATGCAAAGGCGCTCGGTCTCTGTATGGGGGTGCCGAAGGCCGAGATACTGCTCCCGAGCGGCGCCGTCGGCGCGAACACCATCGGGCATGCGATGCTCTCGGCGCTGGGGGCGGTCATTGTGCCTCGTCAAGGCGACAAAATGCTGGCTCTTTCGAGCGGGCAGGCACTCAATCCGCCGACTAACACCAACTTCGATCAAGGAAAAACATCAGCAGCGCCCGCCGACTGGTACGCGGCGAACGGGGGCCGCTATCCCTCCTCTCCTTCCTGCGGCGGCACCGGCAACACGACCGGCGATACCCTTGACGGCGTCATGTTGCGTTTGGAGATTGATGTGCCACCGATTGCCCGATCGTTTAGTTTCGATATTTATTTTTTATCCGCGGAATACCCTTCTTATGTGTGCACACAGTTCAACGATTTCTTTGTAGTCCTCCTCGATAGCACCTTCACGACGACAAACGAACAGTTCAGAAATCCCCTCGATAAAAATGTCGCCGTATTTGAAGGAAACGCAGTCAGCGTCAACCTTGCACCGGCAGGGCTTTTCACCCAGTGCACCAACACCTCGGGAACCGGCTGGGAAGTTACCTCCTGCGAAGGAACCGACGAACTGGTCGGTACCGGTTTCGCTTCGAACGGTGGAACCGGCTGGCTCACGGTGCGCGGCAATGTCGTCCCGGGGGAAACCATCATCGTACGGCTTGCGATCTGGGATCTCGGTGATCACATCCTCGACTCGATGGTGCTCATAGACAATTTCCGCTGGGGGGCGAGCACTGTTGTTCCCGGTATCCTGAAGGCGGAAGAGTAGCCGCGGG
>CALITV010000103.1 GCA_938048925.1 uncultured bacterium
CGGTCACCACTGCGTCACCGACGGTCTCGTCCGACACCGTTGACGTGTCGGGTACCACATTGTCCCCATCGTTCTTGCTTCCGCTGTTGTCACTACAGGCGACGAACAAGGAAAGCATCGTCCCAAGGAACCCAAGCAACAGGTTTTTCATCGTCTCCTCCTTCAAAAGATGAACTTGACATATAGGCCGGAACTAAAGATGACTCCACGGGTCCAATAGCCTGGAAAGCCGGGGTTGTTGGTCTGGAAACCGACCGAGCCGGGATAGACGTTCCCCGCCACATCGTACATCGTCGGATACTCGTCAACGACGCTGTTATAGGGGGCATCCTTCGGATCGTCGTAGCCCTCCTCGGTGCGCGTTTTATCGGTCGTCCGCTTGAGGAGCACCTGCGTCTGGAACGAAAGACCGCTCGCCAAGGTGAACTTTTCGAATCTGAACATCTCGGTATAGCCGACCGCAAACGCGATCCGGTCGTTGTCCACATAATTCGATCGTCCCGTTTGGTCGGGCACCGGGCTCATATGGTAATTCCAATCGAAACCGAACTCCCGGTCTTCGGCGGCAATATGGACGCCGAAGGTCGGCTTGATGGTATCATGCCATTTATCGAGCGGTTTTTCGGCGTGCCGGTCGCGATAGGTGGACCACATAGTGTAGATGGCGCTCGTCATGAGAGACACCGTCCAGCCACGCACTTCGGGAAAAGAATACATCACACCGAGCGAGAAGCGGAGCGGATCGTTGCCGTAGTTGGTCCGCAGGCCGGCATCGAGCCACTTTTTGCGCGGCGAATTCGGATCGTTTGGATCCTCGTGCTCGTAAAGGGTGTCGAAGCCGCGCACCTGAATATCCACATCGAGATCGAAATCGAAGTTGAGGTTTGGGAAGTGCAGCGTTCCGGTGATCGCGAGATCGTCTATCGGACGCAAGACGAATCCAAAATGGGGCGCAAGGAGCGGGAGCGCATGCACCGCAATCGCCGGATCGAAGAGGAGGTTTTCCGGCGCCGAGGGATCGGCGACATAGACGCCGATGTCGGCGACCGCCTGCACGCCGACCGTCGCTCCGACGCCGAGCGCGAGCCAGTCGCCCACCTTCCCCGCAAGCGCCGCGACGAGGTGGAAACTCTGGAGCCGGTCGCCGAGCAGTTCGAAGTGGAGCGAGTTCCCGAAGAACTGGTCGCGTTCATCGGCATAGTAGGGTATCTGACCGGTCAGTTGGCTTGCCGGAAGTTCGACATAGAGCGCACCGGCGAGCCAGCCGTCGAGCCACGACATAGTGCCGCCGATCAGGGTGTAGAATTCGAGAAAGTCGGGATCCTTACTGCCCCGCTTGTGAATGAGGTCGCTTGTCGGAAGAGGCGTGTAGCGCTTTTCCTCGAGCGGCACATCGGGGCCATCGTGCGTAATCAGGCTCGAGTTTCGGTCACGGATCTCCCCGGGCACATCGTACCTTTTGTCCCGCGGCTTATAGGCGATGTTGAGATCACCCGCCGCCATGCCGAACCCGAGTTTCAGTTGGTTCTTCTGGCCGATGAGGAGGGCGGGATTGTAGTAGGCCGCTTCGGGACCGAGCGCAATGACCCGCAGATTGAACGGGTGCATGAGATCGGGCGAGCCGAGCGTTTCGAAAAGCGACGCCGCCGTCGCGGACAACGAGGTCAGCAACAGTGCGCAAAAAAGGAAGGCGTAGCGGTGTCTCATCTATCTCTCCTCTTGTTGAGGTGACGGTTTCGTCTCCACCGGCACTGGCGGCGGGGTCTCCTTATAGTTCTCGAGACGCTCCCATATCTGCGAGCGGCCGAAGAGCGATATGCCGATGTAGCCGCGCAATTTGAGCCTCCGCCCGAACGATTGGAGTTTGAGGTATCCCCGGTAGGTTTCTCCGTTGTCGGGATCCATGACCTGCCCACCGTTCCACTCGTCGCCGTCTTTTCTCATCCCCCACAGGACACGCATGCCGATGGCGCGTTTGCCCTTCATTTCGCCCTTGCACTTGACGCAGATCGGGTTCTCCTCCTCGCCGGGACGCGGAAAGACTTTTACGATATGGCCGACCAGTTCGCCGTTCACCTCTTCGATTTTCACCACTCCGCGTGGTTTGCCGGTCGCATCATCTATGGTCCGCCAGTAGCCGACCGGGCTGTTCAGGTCGTCCGCCCACGCGACGCCGCACCACAACGCCGACAACGCGGCGGCGACGGAAATCCACCGACAAGTCATGCAACACCTCCTTTATACAAGCGGTAGGAACCGAATGTCGTCTCGGCGCGGAAGTAAACGATCGGAATCACGACGAGCGTAAGAAGCGTCGCAATGAGGAGCCCGCTCATCTGTGCGATTGACATCGGGGTGAAGAGTTGGCTCCCCGAGGTGGCAAGAGGAAACAGCCCCATGACGGTCGTGATGTTCGAAAGCATGATCGGACGGTACCGCCGCGCCATCGCCTCGATGCACGCCTTCTTGAGGTCGTGTCCCTTCGCCTTCTCAGCGTTGATGAACTCCATGAGAAGGATGGCATTGTTGACCACAACCCCGATGAGGCTCGTGATGCCGAGGAACGCGGTGAATGAGAACGGCTGACCGAACGCGAGCAGACCGAGGACCGCCCCGACGACCGAGAGTGGCACCGTTGTGAGGATGATGAATGGTTGGAGCAGCGATTTGAACTCGAGCAGGAGGATAAGATAATTGAAGAATATCGCCGCAAGCGCTGCAACGGCGAGGTTCGAGAAATTGTCTATGATGTTCTTCATCTCACCGTCGTGCACCACCCGAACACCGCTCGTATCAATACGGGGAAGCACCTCGCGCATGATCTTCACCGTCGCCTCGGACGCGCCGTAGCCGGGCCTCATATCGGCGAGCACCGAAAGCGAACGCTCCTTATCGAACCGGTAGATGTAGTCGGTCTTCGGGGTCAGCGTCACCACCGCAATCTGTTTGAGAAGCACCTTGTTGCCGGCGACCGATGACTTTATAGCGAGGTTCTCGAGTTCCTCGACGCTCGTAATGTTCGATTCCACGATGATCTCGTATTCCTTGCCGCCGCTCCGGAACACCGACGCCTTGTCGCCGCGAAGCGCAAGGTTTATCTGCCGCTGAACATCGTATTTGACGATGCCGAGGCTCGTGGCAACCTCCTCGTCCACCTTCACGGTGTACTCAAGCCGCTCGCCGGCGCCGTTGTCGCGCACATTCATGAGTTCCGGCATGGCGCGCATCTCCTCCTGCAGGCGGCGCGAGACGGCCCGTATCCGCTCGAGGTCATCGCCCGTGATGCGGAACATGACCGGCGCATCCATCGGTTCGGCCTGCTGAAGTATCTTCACCTTCGCCGAGCCGCCGGTGACCCGCGCATCAAGTTCGCGTTGGAGGTGATAGCCGAACGCCTCGTTGTCGCGGAACCGCCCTGTTTTCCCAAGGTCCACGCGGAACATCGCCTGACCATACTCCTTCGAGGGAGGCCGTGGCATCATCGTGACATAGAACTTGGGCAGGTCGTCACCGACCACCGTCGTCATCTCGGTGACCTCCGGTTGCTCGCGGAGGATATCCTCGACCTGTTTCACCACCTTCTCGGTGTCGGCGAGTTCGGCGATCTCCGAGGTGATATCTATGGCGACGATATTCTTGTCGGCGTTCGGAAAGAAGCGTATCGGCAGGAAGAGTCCTCCCAAGACGAGCGCCGCAATCACGATCACGAGAACGATGAGGAGCGCCGCTACCGGACGGTCGAGTCCTTTCCGAAGAAGCCGCTGGAACAAGCGGCGCACCATGCCGGTCCGTTCGCTTGCACATCCCTTGGGACGAAACCAGATGACTGCCATGGTCGGTGTCACGAACATCGCCACAAGATAAGAACACAGAAGCGATATAATAACGAGTTGGGGCACGCTGATAACATACTGGCCGACATTGCCCGGCAGGAGCAGAAGCGGGAAGAAGCCGGCAACCGTCGTGAGGGTGCTCGTAAAGACGGGAAGCGCGACCTCCATCGTCCCCTCGAACGCCGCCCTCAGCCGTTCGATACCAGCGTCGAGTTTCACTTGTATAGCGT
>CALITV010000104.1 GCA_938048925.1 uncultured bacterium
GGCCTCATCGTCGCGCCGCCGCGCACCGGCAAGACGGTTCTCTTGCAGGACATCGCGCACAGTGTCACAGCGAACCATCCCGACATCAAACTCATCGTTCTGCTTATAGATGAACGGCCCGAAGAGGTGACCGACATGATCCGTTCGGTCAAGGCGGAAGTGATCTCTTCGACCTTCGACGAGCCGGCAACGCGCCATGTGCAGGTTGCCGAGATGGTGCTCGAGAAGGCCAAGCGGATGGTCGAGTTCAAGTACGATGTGGTGATACTGCTCGACTCGATCACCCGTCTGGCCCGTGCCTACAACACGGTCGTCCCGCCGTCGGGAAAGATACTTTCGGGCGGCGTGGATGCCAATGCGCTCCACAAGCCGAAGCGCTTCTTCGGTGCGGCGCGCAACATTGAGGAAGGCGGCTCGCTCACCATCATCGCAACCGCGCTCATCGACACCGGCTCCCGTATGGATGAGGTCATCTTCGAGGAGTTCAAAGGAACCGGCAATATGGAGATACACCTCGATCGAAAACTCATGGAAAAACGCATATTCCCGTGCCTCGATATCAACAAGTCGGCAACCCGCAAAGAGGAATTACTTCTCGAGAAGGATGTCCTCAACAAGGTATGGATACTGCGTAAACTGCTCCATCCGCTCAATGTCATTGACTCGATGGAATTCCTGCTCGACAAGATGGGGCGCACCAAGACCAACGAGGACTTTCTCAAAGCGATGAACGCCTGACCGGACGATTCCGGCGCTCCCGAGATTCGAAATTAAAAAAATCTTTTACATCGAATCGTCGCACGCTATACTTTCGCCGAACTGTGGTCTTAAAGGTGATGCGGAGCCTTTCGTTCGTTATCCTTTTGTTTCTTCTCCTTCCGCTCAGCGCAGCGGTTGATTGCATCAATCGTGAACCGGTGACCGAGGCATGCTTGAACGAAGTGTACGAGGCGGGTGACGAGGAAACTTTTCTCGAATTCTTCTCTCGCGTCGAGTTTCGGGAAAAAGAGGCGGCGTCAGCCCGTCGCGTGCTGGCGCTTTACCGAACCGGGCGTGAGGCCGAGATACCTGCTGCCCTCAGGGCGTTGCCCGAAAAGCGGCGCAAGACGCTCCTCTTCCGTTACCTTGCCTTCCGAGCCGCTTTCTCCACAAAAAGATGGAACGAGGCGCGCACGACCCTCGAAGGCATTTCCCGTGATTATCCGGCCTTTTATCGCGAACGTTCCTTTGCCTGTCTCGAGGGAGATATCTCTTTCGCCGAAGGAAAACTGACCGATGCGGTGACTCGCTACGACCGGTGCTTGCGGGAAGAGAAGAACGAAGCCGCGGCGTATAACCGCCTCTTGGCGAAAGAAAACGGCAAAGGACCGCAGGAGTCGCTCATCGGCGAATACCTTGCATTTCTCGAGGAAGGATCATATCTCACCTTGAGAGAAAAGGTGCGTGATCGCCTGCTCGTTCTGCGGCGCAGGAAAGGATTACCCGCCGAAGGGACACCGCTGTTTCCCCGCTGGTTCGCGATGATGCGGCGTGAAGGGGGCGCCGATGAGTTCTACTGCGATCAACTGACCACGCAGGGGTATCCGCTCTCGCTGGAAGCGGTGCGCTACCTCATGGCGAAAAAACGCTACGGCGAGGCCATCACAGCTGTTGACAGGGAGATCGCAAAATGCGAGAGCGAGGAATGCCGCTATGCCTATGGATGGGAGAAATTCCGTATTCTTTCATGGCGCGGTGAGCCGGCGACAGCCGGGCGGTATCTTCAATGGCTTGCAACGATGCTTTCGGGGCAGCGGCGCGACCGAATTCTCTTTCATGCGGCCCTTTCGTTCATCGAGGCGTTCGACACCAAGACGGCGCGGGCGATGCTGGAGGAAACGGTCTTTTCCAACCCGAAAAGCCCATTCTTTGTCCAGTCTCTCTATCGGTTGGGACTCATCCACCTCATGGAGGGAAACGAGTTCGCAGCCTATCTGTTGTGGGGCAACTTCCTTTTCGGCGCCGGTATCCCTCCACGCGGCCTAGACATAAAAGACGCGATGCGGACGATGGCGGACCTCACTTTGTTCTATGACCGCCTCTACAACTACTACCTGTTCAGCAGTCCCAAAGATTACGACTGTGTCCCCAATGAAGACCCCGAGTGCACCGTCCGCGACCTCATCTCTTATTATGATTTTCTCTACTATCACCTCGGCGACAGAACGGAACTGGTGCAGGTCGCCGCACCGGCGGGAGCCGACGACGAGCGTCGTGCTCGGTGGCGCGAAGCGGTAAGAAGTTTCGATGACGATCCGTACGAGGCACTGGTGGCGGCTGTCGAGAAGGCGCCGTCCTTGTTACGACGCGACGAGACGGTTGAAAGCCTCTTCTTTTTCGCGCGGCACCGCATTCTCGATGGTCTGCTTTTTTACGAACGGTATGCCCGTGATCGCGATGCTTTTCTCGCGCGACAACGGCAACGAGACGACCCAACCGTCTCGTTCATTATGCGTGAATTGGCTCTCCCGGTCTATTGGGCAGCCGAAAAGTATCACCGCATCATAGACCTTCTCTTTGATGCGATACGCGCTTCGCTCAAGTATGCGCCGCAGTATGGCGACCGCGACCGATGGAAGATTCTCTATCCGGTGCCGCATTTCGATGTGGTTATGCGACTCTCTGAGGAATTTGATCTTTCGCCGGCACTCATCTACGCCGTCATGCGGGCTGAGAGTTTCTATCGCGACTGGGTCGTTTCTCCGGCCGGCGCGATGGGGCTCATGCAGGTGATGCCGGCTACTTTTCGTAAAATATCGGCCCGCAGCGGTATCAAGATAGGTGATCCCTTCAACCCCTATGAGTCATTGAAGGCGGGCGCTTGGTATCTTTCGAAACTGCTCAAACGTTTCGATGGCAACATTCTCCTCGCAGTCGCCGCCTACAACGCGGGGCCGGAGCGGGTTTCCCAGTGGTATCGGCAATTCGGCACATTGCCGGCCATGTCGTTTATAGAACTCATTCCTTACCAGGAAACGCGAAACTATGTGAAGAAAGTGACACGCTTCTTCGAGATATATTCCTTCCTCTACGAAGGGAACTTTTATCACCTCCGACTGGGAGAACCGCTCGGTGTTCGGGAAGATCAGACGGTTGTTGATTTTTAGCCTTCTTTCGTCGGGCGTGTTGACGGTGGGGGCTTCGGAAGAATATCTGTACCTTCATACCGCATCTTTCAGTTTCCGAAACGGTATCCCGTCCGTGCGCGTACAGGTGTCATCATTCTCTGCGCCGCTCACTGCGACCGGGAAGATATCTCTTTCATGCGGCGGCTCAACCGTGAGCGGTGAAAAGGCTGTTATTTCGGTGAACTCCTTTTCTCCCGCCGCGGTGCGATACCGGATTGCGGTCGAGGAACTGACAGGGGACGCGCTGGCCGGTTACAAGAATCGGCTCGCTAAAACCGCTGAGGAGATGGGCATGCCGATGGAGTTGTTTCCCATTGGAGGTATTTTTTCCATCGGCGAGCGACGCATAGACAACCGTGAATATTACATTGTTCTTGCCGAGGTGTTCGACGATCGGGACAAAGCGCTCGCGAGACAGGAAACATTGCGCAGTGAGTATCCGGGTCGTCAGATACTGCTCTTGCCGGTGTTCGTAAGACCGGCGGAGAGCATACTGGCGGCGGCGACGGCGCAGGGGGCTCTCTCGTGCAAGGATTTTATCGAAATCTCTCCTGAGTCCTCGTTCAGGGCGAACGATATGGATGTGCCGGTTCGTACCCGTCGGTTTCTCTATGCGGCCGACGAAGGGCATATCGGTTTGGTGACGGAGGAAGATGTCGAGTCGTTGCTCTACCGGATCTTGCCGGGTGAGATGTTCGCCTCGGCGCCGCTCGAGACGCTGAAGGCGCAGGCGGTCGCAGCGCGCACCGATATATTCATGCAGCTCGGCAAGCGCCACATCGGTGATCCCTTCCATATCTGTTCCGATGTCCACTGCCAGAAACTCGACTGGCGCAGCCAAGGCGTGGCGTCGAAGTTCCGTGAGGCGGTTGACTCGACGCGAGGCGAGATACTGCTCTATAAGGATCTCTATGTCGCCCGCGCGCCGTATTCTTCTTCGTGTGGCGGCCACACCGAAGCGATCGAGCATGTCTGGTTCTCGGCGCCGAAGCCCTATCTTGGTGGCGTGTGGGACAGCGCGAAACCTCAGAAATATAACCTTTCCCGTGGGAGCGATGTGCGTAAGTTCCTCGAAGAGGGAGAGGGTGACTGTGCTATAGCGCTCAACAAACGATTCCGGTGGCAGCGGGACATAACGGTGGGGAAGATGGATGCTTTGGTTTCTTCGCTGGGAGTTGGTCATGTCACCGACATTCGGCCCCTTGAGCGAGGCGTTTCCGGGAGGATATGGAAGTTGCTTTTCACTGGGGAAAAGGGAGAGCGGGCAGTATGGGGAGAACTTTCAATCCGCAAACTGCTTGACGAACTGCCGAGTTCCCTGTTCGTAGTTGATTTCGATACGGAGCGGAAGGTGTGGCAGTTCAAAGGAGCGGGATGGGGGCATGGGGTCGGCATGTGTCAAATGGGGGCCATCGGATTGGGGCAGAAAGGGGAGCGATACCAAGCGATTCTCCGCCGCTATTATCCGGGAACTGCGGTAACGAAAATATACTGACTTTGGAAAAAACATGCGGGAGGCGATCGTATAATTTGTTGGTAAA
>CALITV010000105.1 GCA_938048925.1 uncultured bacterium
GGCATAGGAGACATACGCCGTATCAAGCACCGCACCGCGCAGGAATATGGCGAGCGGAATGGTCAGGATGCCGACGAGCACCACCAGTTTCCGTGCCGTCGCAATGATTTTCTTGTCATCGGCGTTTCTATTGATCATTCCGTGATAGATATCCTTTGCGGCGATCGTCACTACCGCAAAGTTTACCGGCCCCACCGTCGAAAGGATCGCCGCAAGCGCACCGGCGAGCGCCAGCCCGCCGAGCACCGGCGGGATGAACTCTGGCGTAGTAAGGATCTTGCCCAAGACCATCTTAGGATCGGTAATCGTCGCGCCATCGAAAAACTTTCCCGTTTTGGCATAGAGCGCGAGAAATGCGGTCATCACTCCGAACGGTGCGACGATGAACCCGGCAAGCACCGAGGCACGCTTAGCGGTCGCCACATCTTTCGCCGCGAAGATCGGCTGAATGCTTGCCTGCGCCGCCATGCCACCGAGCACACCGCCGAGGATGAGAGCAAAGGCATCGGAAACGCCGGCGCTGAAGGGATTGTAAAGATTTGTCGGGGCCCCGTGGGCGACCAGCGTCTCCCGAAGCGCGTCAAAGCCCCCCACCTTGTAAAGCCCGATGAAGAATGCGGTCCCCAATCCCCCATACATGGTCACGAGATAAATGATGCCGGTGACGGCAAGCGCATGCATTCCTCCGACATAGGTATAAATCATGATGATGACCGCCGAAAGAATGACCGCCCAATTCCAACTGATATCGAACAGCGGCGCCATGACTCCGGCACAGGTTTGCAACTGGACATAGGCGAGCGTGATGTAGGCAATGAGAAATGCTATCGCCGAGACCGCGCGCGCACGGTGACCGAAGAGCGCATCGAGCATCTCGCTGACCGTATGGACCCCCTTTCGCCGGTAGTGCGCCGCGACGGTAAAACCGATGATAACCATCCCGATCGCGGTGGCCATGTTGTAGAAGATCGGTTGGAGCGTTCCCGTCTTGAAAGCCTTCTCACTCACCCCGATTGTACTCATCCCGCCGAGCCACTCGGCGGCAACCACCACTGCGCAGACGATGACGCCGAGGTTGCGTCCTGCCACAAGATAATCGGAAGCCGATTTTGCTGCCGCTTTCTTGGTGAACACGCCGATCAGAACCACCAGCGCAAAATAAGAGAGGATGATCACCGCATAGATGTTCATGGGAACACTCCTTTCCGTCTGGTATCACACCGCGGCCATGGCGCGCGCAAGAAGCAACGAATTGAGCCGGTTCTGCGCATCATCGGAGCGCGAGTTGAGCACCGCCGGCACCAGAGCGCCGAGCACGAGCCCCCCCCACGTCGCATTGCCGTGGAACTTGTAGCATTTGCCGAGCGAATTTGCCGTCTCGAGGTTCGGTGCAACGATGAGATCGGGGTTCCCGCAAACGAGCGAACTCTTGATTCCCTTCACTTGTGCCGCCTCGGCGCTGATGAGCGCATCGTAACCGAATGGGCCCTCGATAATGAAACCCTTTATCTGGCCACGTTGAGCCATCATCACGAGGAGCGCCGCATCAACGGTCGCCGGCTGTTTCTGACTCACCGTCTCGACCGCCGCGAGAAGCCCGACCTTGGGAGTCTCGATACCGAGTGCTTTCCAAAGCGGCCGCGTATTCTCGATGATGGCCTTCTTCTCTTCGAGGGTCGGCGCGACGAGAATAGCGTTGTCACTTACGCCGAGAAACTTGTGGTAGGAAGGCATTTCGAAAAGGCTGATGTTCGAAAGCACGGGCGATGATTTTATCCCCTGCTCCTTATCGAGTATCGCCTTGAGGTAGAGTTCCGATTTGAGACTTCCCTTCACAAGAATCTTCGCCCCGCGCTCACGCACCGCCTGCACCGCGAGCAGACCCGCCTCGGCGTCATTTTTCGCCGCGACGATCTCATAGTGTTTGGGATCGTCATGTGCCTCGGCAATGCACCGTTCGATCGCCTTTGGATCGCCGGTTACGATGCAGGTACCGATAAAACCGATCTCGTGCGCCAGTTTCAGACTACCAACAACCTCCAAGTCGGCCGCCGCCGCCACCGCAACGATTACCGGCGGAAATGTCCCGACTGTCTTTTTGAGTCCCGCATAGCTCGTGATCGCCATGATGGTCTCCGTTATTACAACTCACCTCGCCCTCATCTGGGCACCCCTCTCTTGCCAACAGAGGGGACGGGGGTGAGTTACCTGTTCTTCCGCCACTGCCACAGCGGATCGATATCCTCGTCCTTCATAATGCAGTCAGGCCACCGCATCGTCTGTTCCTTTCCCGTAATGACCCGCCAAACACTTTCGGCAATCGCCTCGTTTTCGTTCTCACCGGGGAAAAGGTACACCTTCCCCAGCCGGCTACACTTGCGTACGATCTCGCCGCTCAGATACTTCTCGTTCGCAACACCGCCCGTTACGATGATCCCATCTATGTCGAAATCGAGGACCGACGCCATGGCGCCCACCTCTTTGCAGATTTGATAGATCATCGCGTCATAAATAAACTTCGCGAAAGAATCGCCAGCAGCGATACGGCGCACCACCTCCTTGATGTCTTTGGTACCGAGATAAGCATAGAGCCCACCCGCGCCATAGAGTTTCTTATGTAGTTCCTGCTTGGTATATTTCCCGGAGAAACAGGCCTCGAGAAGCGGTATCGGCGGCACCCCCCCTGCTCGTTCGGGGGTAAACGGTGCCCCTTCCATCCGGTTGTCGCTGTCCACGATGCGCCCATTGACAACCGGCGCAATCGAGTAACCACCGCCGAGGTGGCACGCAACGACACGCATCTCCTCGAATCGCCTCCCCAGTTGCGCCGCGAGTTTGCGCGTCGTCGCTCTGATGTTGAGCGCATGAACGAACGAAAACCGCGGGAAATCGGGCGCCCCCGAAATGCGCGCAATCGGCGCCATTTCGTCCACGCCGACCGGATCAACAGCATAGACCGGGCATTGGTAGTCCTTCTTCAAACGATGTATGAGCGGTGCTGCGAGATTGGACGCATGCTGATAGACCGGCGTCTTATGGCTGAAATGAGCCAGTTCGTCGTTTATCTCGATGACTCCGCTCGGTACCGGCGGCAGCATTCCGCCGATCGCTCCCATCGCACGGCACTTTCGATCGGGAAGATGCTTCTCAAGGAAACCGCGCACCAGTTCCTCACGATGGTCGAGTTGGTCGGCGATGGTCGGGAATCGGTGGACGAGGTCGTCAGGATGGCGGATGCATTCGCTCACCTCCTCGATTATGTGGTCCCCTTCTCCATGATAAATAGAGCATTTGGTTGAAGTCGACCCCGTATTGACCACCACAATGCGACTTTCTGTCATTTGGGATTCTCCTCGATCACTCGATGAAAGATCGGACACAGCATCGCGTAACGGCGCAAACCTAGCACAAACACCGAAACGAGTCAATAAAGAAAGCGGAGACCGAAGTCTCCGCTTCCACGAGAAAATACAGGCAATTATCCTAGAACACCACCGAACACCCACAACCGCTGTCTTTGGGCTTCGTGGCATCATCGGGTTGTGTGATGGTGTCCTCGTCGCCGAGCAGTTCATCGCCCGCCTCGTCGGTCACCGTTTCGTCGGCCGCTTCGTCGGGCTGTTCGGTGTCGGTGACGGTATCCGGTTTTTCGGTGTCGGCGTCCGGTTTCGTCGTGTCGGTGTCGGTCGGATGAGTGTCGTCGGTCACCACAGGGGCGTCGTCGGTTACTACCGGCGTGTCGTCAGCAATAATAGGAGCGTCATCGGTTATCACCGGAGCATCATCGGTGACTACCGGTGCGTCGTCGGGAATGACCACCTCGTCGGTGACGGTTTCATCGGTGGCCGTTTCGTCGGTCACGGTCTCGTCACTGCTGGTGTCGTCGGTGACGACCGTTGTGTCGTCCACCGGTTCGGCGGTGTCCTCATCGGGCCCGACGGTAGTATCGTCCGGTTCGACCAGCGTGTCTTCGTCGGGCATCGTGCCGTCATCATCCGGTTCGAGGGTGTCGTCGTCGGGGAGCGTGTCATCGTCGGGCTGTTCGTAAACGGCGACGGAGAGTTCGTAGCCGCCCGTCCCTTCGACGACGATGAAGAGCGTTTCGTTTCCCGTCGCGGTGTAGGTGGTGAAGGCGGTCTCGTTCACTGCACCGCCCGCCGCCGC
>CALITV010000106.1 GCA_938048925.1 uncultured bacterium
CTGCGCGAAAAGTTCGGACTCGGCCCCCAAGCCTTCCGTGATGCGGTGCGGAGACTTGCCCGATGACGGTGCGCAAAAGTCGGACGATCCGTTTGGGGAAAACACTCATCGGGGGCGGTCGTCCTCCGGTTCTTCAAACGATGATTACCACGCCGCTCGATCGTTTCGATGACGCGCTTGCCGAGGCGCACCGTGCCTATGAAATGGGGTGTCGTGTCGTGCGCACGGCGGTGCGTAACGAACAAGATGCCGGTCTGCTCGAGCGTTTCGTCGGTGAGTTCGACGGGGACCTCATCGCTGACATTCACTTCGACTATCGTTTGGCGCTCGCCGCCATTGCGGCGGGGGTTGCCGGTATCCGCTTCAATCCGGGGAACATCGGGGGGAAAGAGCGGGTGGCGCTTCTTGTCGAGGAAGCAAAGAAACGGGAAGATCTCGCCGTCCGTATAGGGGTAAATGCCGGATCGCTGGAGAAGGACCTTCTCGAAGAGTACGGTGCTCCTACGGCCAAGGCGCTCATCGAGAGTACGCGACGCTGGGTGAACTTTCTCGAGCACGAACTCGATTACCGCAACTTCAAGATTTCGGTGAAGTCTCATTCCGTCGCCGAGACGATAGCGGCCTGTCGCGCCGTCGCTTCGTTCAGCGACGCGCCGCTCCATGTCGGAATCACCGAAGCGGGCGGCGGTGTCGGCGGCCGGATAAAGTCGGCGGTGGGCATCGGTATCCTCGTTCAGGAGGGATTGGTGGACACCTTTCGGGTGAGCCTCACGGCGCCCATCGAGGATGAAATCGTAACCGGCATGCACATTCTCAAGGCGTGCGGTTTTCTCGCAGGAGGCGGTGAGATAGTCTCTTGCCCGACTTGTGGGCGGACGCACGGGGCGTTGTTTACCTATTACGAGAAGTTAGAACGGTTTTTCGATGAGGCGCGCTGGTGGCTTCGTCCGCCGCTTACCGTGGCGCTAATGGGATGCGAGGTCAACGGTCCCGGTGAGGCGAAGGGTGCCGATCTAGGGCTTGCGTTAGGGCGAGGGTCTGCGCTCTATTTCGAGAAAGGAAACCTTGTCGAGAAATTCACCGACCAACAGGTAGCGTTCCGTCACTTCTTGATGTCCATTCGGAAGCGGTGGGGGCTTGAAGAGAACTAATCGGGCGCATCCCTCTGGCACTCGGTATTATTCAGTATTTCTCGTAGAGCCGGTTGTCGAGCACATAAAGGACGATCTGACGCGCTCCTTCGGGGGTATAGCGGAAACGGCTCTTGAGATTCTGGAGCAGGAGGGTAACATCCCGGCGAAGCCGTTCGTCATAGGTAGAAAAAGCGGGTAAGCCGAAATCGAGAATGGCGCGGCGGAAGTTCTCGTTCGCAGCGTAGGGGGTAAGAATGTTTTCACGAAGACGGCGGGTGTAGCGTTCGAGAAGGCGCTTGAAGAGTTCCGTTTCTTCGATTCGCTTTCCTTCTACCCGCATTTCTTGCGCAATGGTGACCGACACATATTCGGTGCGCGTCTCGGTGCGGAATTCGGTGCGCCGTCGTTCCGAGGCCTCGGGTGAAAGGAGGAAGGACTCCATACCGGTGAGGTATTCTTCGGTCACGGTGATCGTGTCGCCGGTCGTCGGACATTTTTCGACTGATCCGATATCGTAGTTGAGAGCAAAGAGATAGTTCGTGAGGTCCCGCATGAGTTGTTCTTCGTTGAAAAACGAGAGCGCCGTCTTGACTTCTTGGAGCACCTGATAGTCGTACAGATCGGCGACCGCCTCGACGAAGCCGTCGGGTATCTCCCCGAAAACCGGTTCGTCGGTGCGGCTGAAGAAATCGAGCACCATGTCCATCGTAATGGGACGTCGTTGTTCTCCGTGGAGAGTGATGAGACGCGAAATGATGTTGAGCGACTGGCGCCCGGAGAATCCTTTGAATCCTTCTTCTTCCGCCTCGGCGAGGATCTGTTGGCGCACCGAACGATCGAAGCGACGGAAATCCTCTTCGGAAAGCCATTCGGGAATGCGGCCGGTATAAAGGTCCATCTTGAGAAGGAGCGCATCCTTGTCGAGGTACTTCCGATACTTCTCGATATCGGTGATCCATGTGCCTATCGCCGCTGATTCGCGGTTGAGGCGGGAGGAGATGATAATCTTGGCGACCGCCGTGATGACGCCGGGAAGGAAAAGGCGGTCTATCTGTCTGCCGAATTTGTTGCGGTAGATGGTGACCTCGGTGTTGTAGTCGAGTATGTAGGGGATGCGGACGGTGACGATACGGTCTTGGAATGACTTCACATTCTCGTAGTGCACCTTGTCCTCGGGGTTTACCAGCCCCACGAAGAGCGATTTGATGCGCTCTTCGCCGAGTTCTATCTTGTGCACGCCGTCGCTGATGATGCCGTGGAGGTCTTTGAGCCGTTCGATGTTGTTTTCTTTGATGTCCATGAGGGCGTAGACGCCGTTGTTGGTTTTTGCGAGCACCGAATAGAGGAACTCGACGCCGTCGTTCTTGAGAAGATCGCAGATCATACGCTGGAGACGAGGATTTGTAAGCGGCTTGCGGACGAGGGGGTCGCCGGGGTTGAATATGGAAATGCCGCTGCCGAACTGGCGGTTGAAGTGAATGCGGCGGGCGTAAATCATGTTGAACACCTCGAGCGGATCGCCAAGGGTGTCGAGCAGTATCTCGTAGAGTGAACGGCAGATCGCGCAGGGGCTCTCTTTGAACACCCATTCGTATTCTTTGCGCTGGAACAGTTTCGTCTTGAAGGATCCCTTCGGGAGGAGTTCGTCGAGAAATTCACGACGGTTCGCCTTGGGGATCTGGAGGATTGGATGATCGCTGTTGGGGCACGAAAAACTGAGGAACCGTTTGGGGAAACGGGGGTCGGACTCTTTCCACTCGTTCATCCGTTCGGGGAGTTCTTCGTTGTTTCCCCGGTCGGCGGCGCGCCGCAGAGGCGGCTCGATGTTCTGAAATCCGCCGAGTCGTTCGATGTCGAGTTTCCAATAAGTCTTGAAATAAGCGCCCTCCGGAAGGCGGACATACTCTTCGAGCCGCTGGAGGAGGTTGTTGAGAAAGGTACTTTTGCCGCTTCCGGGAGGTCCCTCGAACAGGATGAGGTGATTGTTCTGCACCCCCTTCTCGAACGAATCCACGAGTGCCATGAGACGGTTGGCAAAAAGACGGTCGGCGAAGAAGGGATTGTCGCTTCCTTTCACGAAGAGTGCGTCGCAGTCCCAGTTGACGAACCCGACCGACTCGGGGTCGCCGCGGTATTCGTCGCGGCCGTTGCCGACATAGTGGTGCACCATGTCGTGGAAGAGGCGGAAGATATCGCGGAATACGATCTCCGGCTGTGTCGTCGCGAGGTTCAGAAACTGGTCGAAAGAGAGAGGTTCCCGACGCTCTTTCCCACGCAGACGGGTGCCGAGCGCGATGAGTGCCGGTATGCGTTCGCGCGTCCCATCGAGGACATCAACGATGTGGTGCGGCACAACCTCTTTGAGCCGTTTGCGGGCCTTTTTTTCTTCGGGGGGGATATTCTTCGCGCTCATCAGGAAGGACCGGTGCCCGGTTTGAATTCTTCGTATTGCCACTGGAAGTTGTCGAGGAGCACTGCTGAATTGTAGATGTAATCGGTCGAGCCCCACGGGCCGGTATCCCAAATGACAAAGCGCAATTCTATCACCTCGCCGCCTTTCACATTACCGCGGGTCGTCAGCCAGCCGGTGCCGCCGTAGGTCTCAAAGCCGGTTCCTTGCAATTCGTCGGTGCCGACACAGGTGGTGATCACCGTCCCGCTATCGCTAGTGCCGTTAGTGCACTGTTTGAAAAGCCCTGCCGGCGCAAGATTGACACCGACGGGGTTAGGATTGTTGGAGGCGTCGAACCACAGCGCAAGGTTCTTGTCGGGAGGGTTGGCAAGTTCGGGATGGTCGCTCGGTGCAGTGTAACCCGAATCGAGGAGCGTCAGGAGAAAGTCGTTGTAGTCGGAGCAAACATACTTCACATATTCTTGGGAAAAGAAGTAGAGATTGAAACTGAACGATTTTGCTGCCGCCGGCGTGCAGAGCCGTAGGCGGAACATGACGGGATCGTTGACCGATCCGGTTATTCCCGAACCGCCACAGGCAGGTGAGGTCGGAAACTGGTTGTTGTTCGCGGTAAGCCAATCGCCGGGTGCTGTGCTCGTTTTTTGCTGTTTGCCGCCGAACTTGTTACTGTCGAATGGGTCGGCAGCGAAACCGGTGGTGAGCATGATAAAACGGGAACCCGCTTTTGGAGCAATTACATTGCCGAATTTGGTGAAAATCGCATGGCTCTGGGGGTGGGGTGTTCCGCTGCCATCCGGAAGGACGAAGTCGGCGGCGATAATGCCCCAGTCGCTGCAATTATTACCCACCGGGACCAGCGTGTCGCTCGATGTCTTGCAGATGCCGATTGCCTTGGCGAAATCAATGGGATCCGCAGAAGAAGTACTCACTTCGTCATCACAGTCGTAGAGTCCTTCGTCAATTTGGTCGTTGCAGTTGTCATCGAGACCGTTCGGTATCTCGGGCGCACCCGGATAGACATTCTTGGGATCGGGGCAGCCGTCGTCGCCCTCGGTGGTGTAGCAACAATCGAGTCCGCCACACTCGGTAACCCCGTCGCCGTCCTGATCGAGGTTGTCGGGTGTTCCATCGCAGTCTTGATCAATCCCATCGCCACAGAGATCCCAAGTCGGCAAGACCTCTCCGGAGCAGGCGCCCCATGTGCCGTCCTGTCGGCAGATGCGTTTTCCTGCTTTGCAGGGACCAACCCCTTCGGTGCCGTTGGGGCCGGTATAAGGGCAGGGTTCTTCGGTAGTAGGGATGCAATCCATGCCGTCGGTGTCCATGTCCCCATCGGGGACGACATCGGAGCCGTCGTCGTTGTCAGGGCTGTCGGTATCGTCGGATATCGTTTCAGTGTCAGCCGAACCGTCTTTCTCGGGAAGACCTGTCTCGGTCGGAGTGGTGTCGCTGTCGGTGTCATCGTAATCGGTCGTTCCGATCGGCTCGCAGGTGCCGGTCGCCTCGTTGCATTCAAATCCCTCGGGACAGGGGGTCGGACATGCCGACGAAGAACCGCCGCCGCAACCGATGATAACAAGCGTCGCAAACGCCGTGACAGAAATAAATGACCGCATAATGACCTCCGCATGGTCGTGAACGAAAATAAGTGTAGCACAGCGGGAAATAAATTGCAAAGGAAAGAAGGATTTGTCTTTCAGGGGGCCGGTGTGGTTCCACGGGTCCTGAGAAAGCGGCCGATGATGGTGATGTCGGGACGGGAACGTATCTGCACATGTCGTTTTTCCCACAGGAGTTTGGAGAACAGCGCTTCGTTCTCCGCCTCTTGGGAGGGGCCGAAGAGTCCAGTCACCAGCGTCCGACGCGGCGCGAGCGTTGCGACGAGATCGGCGATGTCGCCGTGTTGCAGGATTCCGGGAACACGAAGCGCGAGTTCGCGGATGAGGGCATTGCTCCCCGTCTCGGAGGGCACGAGCGAGATGGGAATGCCGTTCAAGGCGAGCCATTCGATTCGATCGGTGCGATGGGCGGCGAAAAGTGCGGCGAGTGTTGCTTCTGGTCCCTCCGCATAGAGCCCGACCGAAATGTTCTCGCCGAAACGTTCCTCGAGATATGCAACCGCCGCAAGGATGTCGGTGCTTTGCTGAGCCGCCGCCGGTATCCCGGCGATGAGCGCCGCGATAGCGCCGCGTCTCCCTCTCACGGGACAGAGGAATCGGTCGAAAAGGTTGCCCTCTTCCATACGGCGGAGCGAGATCTCGAGCACAACGCTGCCCTCGGTCACGAGGTCATCAGCCATCGTGCGCGCCGAGGGGCTTTCGGAGATGACGATGACGATGTTTGCGGCGTGAGGAGGAACCGAAAGGAAGAGGGGAACCCGTATGCCGTAGTCCGAAACGACGCTGACGACCTCGGTGAGCGTCTCTCCATCGAGCATGGTTCGGTGAATGATGGGGGAGAGCGGCGGCGGCGACCCCCAGAGACCGGCTCCGGCGAAATCACGAATCGCTTCGGCGAACTCTTGACCGTACCTCTCCGGCCCGATCTCATCGCGTCGCGCGCGGATCGTATCACGGAAGATAAGCGCCTCGCGGCGTCCCAATTCTATGAGCGGTATTTCGGCGTGATGGGGGGAGTCGAGTGCCAGTTCGGCAGCGGAAGGAAGATCTTCCAGTTCCTCTTCCACGACCGGGATCGCAAGATGCTCGGCGAGAAAAGCATAGATGGCCTGACGACACAAAGGGGAGAGTTTTGCCGTCTCACAGGAATCGGAAACTTCGAATGCATCGGAGGCTCCGAGAAAGCGGTACAATTCGCCGGTGCGCCGGAGTGTATCTTTGTGAGGAACTGACTGTTCGAGAGAGGTCCGCGAAGGAGCAACGAGGAGGGGGCGCGGCGCGATGAGCGCAAAGAGGTGGTGCGGAGAGAAACTGCGATGCGGAAGGATGAAAATCTCTGCGGTTTTCCCCGAGGCGGCGAGCGCCTGAAAAGAGGTCGTCACGGAAAGGGCGGCGGCTGCGACGACCCGTTCGTCGAGGGCGGCGGCGCACACGCCGGCGAGGGCGCTCGCGCCGGTGCCGATGAGCACGATGCGGGAGGCTGCGATCTCTGGAAGCATCGTGAGAAGGGTTATGGCCTGTCGCTGCGCCGAAACGATGATCGAGAGCGATGTAAAGCCGGCGGCGAGAAGCGTTTCTTCGCCTGCCTCCTTTTCCCGTGATCCCGTTCCGGGCGATTCGAGGGTAAGGACGGCGATTCCTCGTGAAGCGATTGTGGCGGCAAGGTGTCGAGTCGCCCGCGAAGCGATGTTTTCTTTGGCGACGGTGACGATTACTGCGGGAAACGGTGGTGGAAGGGCTGCCGGGAGGTAGAGCGCGGCGTTTGCCCTGATGCCGGGAAGCACGGTGAAGGAGAGAGGCGTCACCCGGTAGCGTTCGTGAAGAACAGTTTCGCCCGAGTGATAGTTCGGCCGGTGGAGAGGGAACATATCGGTGCCGAGCGCACGCGCAACCTCCTGTTGATAAAAATGACGTGCCGTTTCCCACTCGGAAATCTCTTTCGGAGGTACGAGAGCGCCGGGAGGTTCCATCGAAAGGAGACGGTTGCAGAAGGCTGCCGTCTGGTGCCGAGTATCGAACGGGTAAGCAAAGCGCTCGTCGAGCCGCTCGTTGCGGAAAACGAGCAAAAACAAGGTGACGCCAGCGGCGATGGAACCGCAGAAAACGAGGATGACTTTTTTCATGTCGGTCGGGTGAGTCGCTCGATGATCCGGAAGAAGAACAGAAGATTCACGAGGACAACCGCCGTGGGGAGCAAAAGAATAAGGACGACCGCGTCACGCGGAAGGAAGTTGTGAATATCGAAGAAAAGGGTGAGCGGAAAGACGAGGGTACCCCACCGGAGCCACACCGCGGGAACTCCTTCGGCGAAGAGCGGTAGAATCGCGATGAGATACCAACCGTGGAACCGAAGGGCGGTAAAACAGATAACGAGCGTCATGATGCGCAGAAAGACGAGATAAGGGCGATCGCCGGCACGCATGAGGCGGTATATCTGCCAGAGGGATGCCGCGCCGACCAGCGCGATGAGCGCGATACGGATTCCGTTTTCGAGGATCGGTCGTAACGGCTCCGCCGCCGGAACGAGCGTCGCCAGCCCGTAGGGAATGAGGTAGACGGCGTTGTTCATCGGCTCTTCCAGAAAGAGCGGGCCGTAGAGAGCGGTGACCGTTTCCCAGCCGCGCCAATAGGGGGAGTGCAGGAGAACGGAGAGCAGTGCGGCGCCGAATATCGCGGCGCCGAAGAGCGCCGTTTCCTTGAGAGTATGCGGCGCTTGCCGCCACCAGACGAGCAGGAAGAGAATGACGAGGGGGAGCGTATAGAACTTGACCTGTAGGGCGAGCGTGAGCAGGAGGACGGCGAGCAAGAAGCGGTGGTGCGCAAGCGCCAGAAGTGCCGCGGTGAGGAAAAGGAGGGCGAACAGATCGTTGTGTCCCTGCCCCGGTCCCTGTGTCCACAGAATAGGGCACAAGAGAATGAGTGGCGCTGCAGGGCCGTTTTCGGTGCCGAACCGGCGCAAAAGGAGCGTTGCAGCGTCACAGAAAAGAAGAAAAGCGGCCATGGCGAGCACCTTCCACGCAAAGATTCCCGCCAGCGGGGTCCCACCGCCGATGAAGGCGGCGAACTGGGCGATCGAAATGGCGGCCGGTCCGTATTTACAGTAGGGACCGTCGGCCCAGATGGCCGGGATGAACGAATGGTAGGTCGTTTCCCGGAGAAATGTATGATCGAGATAAGGATTTATCCCTCGGAGCGGCGCCTCGCCGCAAGAGAGATATATGAAGATATCGTTGGAGAGAAGCGGAAGCGCGAAAAACGAGATGACCCCGAGCCATTTTGCAAGCCGCACTGTCTGTGTGACGGAAAGATCCTTTGTCTCGGCGAGAAGGATTGCGTTACGATAGCCGTAGAACGAAAGGGCGACCGCCGCGGCGAAAAGGACGCCGATCACCTCGGCGATAGGAAGCGGGAAAAAGAGGGCGTCAAGGGCGAAGGTGCCGGTGAGGGCAAAATGGAGGTAAGAAATGATAGTGATCAGCCCAGCCGAAACGAGAAGGGGTAGGTGTACCCGTCGGTAGAGCGGTGTCATGGCGAATGATATCGGGTCATCGGTTGGTCACGATATGGCGCACGAAGTTCGGAAGCGAGAGCGCTCCGCGGTGGATGTCGAGATTGTAGTAACGGCACTGCTCGGCGATGCGGCGGCTGCGCTCCTCGTCGAAATGTTCGAGGCGGACGGTGTCGGAGGCGGCGCTGATCGTCCAGAATCCTGAAGGGTAGAGCGGAATCATCGCGATGTAGGTCTGCACATGGGAAAAGGCGGCGGCCATTGCCGCGGTCATCGAGCGCATCGTTTCTTCATAGTACCAGGGACTCTCGCTTTGTGAGACCATGATGCCACCGGGCCTCAGCGCTTTCTTCACGAGACGGTAGTAGTCCTCCTTGAAGAGCGCCACGCCGGGACCGACCGGGTCGGAAGAATCGGTGATGATGACATCGAACGAGTGTTCGTGACGCTGCATGAACGAAAATCCGTCTTCGAAATGGCAGCGAACGCGTGGGTCATGCAGACCGGCGGTAGTGTGAGGAAAATAAATCTCGCAGAGGCGGGTGACCCGCTCATCTACCTCGCACAATACCGCCTCTTGTATTGTTTCGTGCCGGAGTATCTCGCGGATCGCGCCGCCGTCGCCACCGCCGACCACCAGTACGCGCTCCGGATGCGGGTGAGTGCAGAGCGGCACAT
>CALITV010000107.1 GCA_938048925.1 uncultured bacterium
CGCCGTTGAGGAAGAGAATGCGGTCTCCTTCGCCGATCCCGGCACGCATCGCCGGGCTGTCAGGCGTCACATACTCCACGAGGGCGGCGTCGCTCGTGTAATTAAAGAACGAGACGACGAGATAGACGAACGCGGCGAACACGAAGTTCATCAGCGGTCCGGCGAGCACGATGAGCGTTTTTTCCCACCACCGTTTCGTGACGAAACTGCGAGGGACATCCTCCGGCGGCAGGTCTTCCTCGGTCGTCTGTTCGCCGAGCATCTTGACATAGCCGCCGAGCGGCACCGCCGATATGCGATATTCGGTCTCTCCTCGCCGCCACGAGAAAAGCGGTGGGCCGAACCCGAGCGAGAACACGAGAATCTTCACACCGAAGCGACGCGCGACAAGAAAATGGCCGAACTCGTGAACGAATATAACAAGGCCGAGGAGGAGGATTGCGTAGAGGAAGTTAACCATTTCGCTCCGTTCAGAGGATCTTTATGTTTCCAGTATAGCGACAAACGGTCGCAAGAAAAGGGTTCGAAAAGAAAATTCTCACAAAAGCGCTTCGGAGATAACGCGTCCTATAAAAGTGGGGTAGGTGATGCCGGCTTGCTTACAAGCCGCCGCTACACCACCCGACGGCGCAATACAGGGATTTACATTGACCTCGATGACCCACGGAATGCCCCGCTCGTCAACCCGCATGTCGACGCGAGCGTAGCCGGAAAGCCGTAAGGCGCGCCAGCAGTCGGTCGCGATGTGTTGCAGTCGATCGAGCAGCGGACGATCTCCCGGCGGAAAATCGAAGGTGCGCAGGGTGTTCTGGTATTCGAAAGAAGATGTTTCCCACTTCGCACGATAGTCCACGATCCTGGGGCGTTTTTTGTCGAAGTTGACGAATCGTATTTCCGCAGGCGGAAGGACCTCCGGTTCGCCTCGACGGCCGAGTATCGTCAGGTTGAATTCTCGTCCATCAATGAAATGCTCGGCGAAGTGCCGTATGCCGTACTCTCGCTCCTTCTTTGCGATGAACGCCGCGAGATGTTCGGCGTCTTCGGCGACGAGAACGCTATCGGGACCGAGACCGAGAGAGGCATCCTCGTTGACCGGTTTGACGATGTAACGGGCTCCCGGCGTCAGCGTTTCCTGTCTTTCGGGGTAGAAAGACAAGGGTGTCGCGATCGAACGGGCCGTGAGCAGTTCTTTGGTGAGCAATTTGTCGGTGGTGATGAAGAGTGCGTCGGTACTGCCGCCGGTATAGCGGTATCCCCAGAGGTCGAGGAGTGCCGGGGCGAGATATTGGCAGGAGCCTTTTCCTTCGAACGCCTCGACGAGGTTGAACACGAGGGTCGGGTCGTTTTCGGTCAACTCCCGCTTCACGCGTGCGATGTCGGCGTCGAAAACGATGCGTGCGGAACGCCAGCCCAACAGGTCGAGGGATTCCTCGACCGCTTTTATCTCGTCGAGAAGATCGGCGTCGTCAGGACGCGCATCGGCGGCGACGGGGTTGTGAAGGATGGACACAAAACGCTTTTTCGTCATCGAGGATCGCTCTCAACACGTGAAAGAGCGGAGTCCATGATGGCGGCGATGAGCGTTCGGTAATCGGTGCCGTTGAGCCGTGCGAGAATCGGAAGATCGGAGTCTATCGGATGAAGGCCGGCAAGCGGATTGACCTCGATGAAGTTGGGAACGCCGCGAGCGTCGCAACGCACATCCACGCGGCCTCCGTCACGACACCCGAGCGCGCGCCACGCGGCGAGCGCCACCGTGCCGCACGCATCGAAAAGGCTTTTTTCGGGAACCGTGTACTCAATGATTTCTTGATAGTGTTTCTTGTTGTGAAGTCCATAGGCGTTCTTCTCGGCGCTCGGTTTGAAGTGCACCTCCATGACGCCCACCACGCGCGCCGCCCGTCCGGTCCCCACGATACCAACGGTGCACTCGCGCCCCGGCAGGAACTCTTCGACGAGCACCGGTTGTCTGAATCGTGCGAGCAGATCGCCGCATCGTTCCCGCAACTCTGTTTCCTCGGATATCTTCGAGAAGGCGCCGATCCCTTTCCCGGTTCCCTCGGCGATCGGTTTGATAAAGAGCGGATAGGTGAGGCGTACCGAGGCGATGTCGGCTTCATCCGTGACGATGTGAAAGGGAGCCGTCGGGATCCCGGCATCGCGCACCACCCGTTTGGTTAGCCCTTTATGGAGACAGAGGGCGAGCACCATCGGGTCCGAGAAGACATAGGGGATGCCGTATGCGTCGAGGAGCGCCGGCACCTGTGCTTCGCGGCCGATCCCGCGTACTCCCTCGGCGATGTTGAAGACGATGTCCCACCGATCGCCGGCGACGAGCCGTTCGGCGAGTCGCAACACATTGCCGATCCGTTCGACCGTGTGGCCGAGAGAAACCAGCGCCATCTCAATCCCTTCGATCGTCTCGACGGCGTCGAACTCGGCGGCCTCCTCTTCAGAAAAACCTGCGTTCAGATAGTCGTCCTTCAGGTCGTAGGTGAATCCGATGCGCATGCTCTCCGCCCTAACGGGAGAACTCGTGTTGGATGTTGGGATAGCGGAATACGCGGTCTTCGTAGTTTTTCACATAAACATACTCGGTGTCCCGTCCCTGCCAGTAATCGGGGAGGAGGGGGATCTTGCCGCCGCCGCCCGGTGCGTCAACGACGAACTGTGGCACGGCGTACCCGGAAGTGTGTCCGCGCAGACCGCGAATTATCTCGAGTCCTTTTTCGATCGTAGTGCGGAAGTGACCCGATCCGAGAATAGGGTCGCACTGGTAGAGATAGTAAGGGCGTACCCGAATCTTGAGGAGGCCGTGGAAAAGCGAGGCCATTGTTGGGACATCGTCGTTGATGCCCTTGAGGAGAACCGTTTGAGCGCCGAGAGGAATACCGGCATCGGCGAGACGCATACATGCCTGCGCCACCTCCGGGGTGATCTCATCGGGATGCGTGAAATGGATGCTCATGAAGAGCGGGTGATATTTTTTGAGCATGTTGACGAGTTTCGGAGTGATGCGTTGAGGCATGACTACCGGCACCTTCGTCCCGATGCGGATGATCTCGACATGCGGTATCACCCGAATACGCGACAGGAGGTACTCGATCTTGGAGTCGGGCATCGTGAGAGGATCGCCTCCCGAGATGAGGACATCCCGCACCGCCGGTGTGCGCTCGATATAGGCGATTGCCTCGTCCCACACTTTCGTCGAAAACTGGTGCATACGGTTTGCGTCACCGACCATGCGGGAGCGGGTACAATAGCGGCAGTAGGTCGAACAAAAACCAGTGGCGAGGAAAAGCACGCGGTCGGGATAACGATGCACGAGCCCCGGCACCGGGCTGTCGTGCTCTTCGTGAAGGGGGTCCTCCGCTTCGCCGAAACAACGCCTATGTTCGGCGGTCACCGGAACCACGCACCGGCGAAGCGGCTGGTGAGGATCCTCTTTGGAAAGGAGGCTCGCATAATAGGGTGTAATGCGGAGCGGCAGCATGCCGCCCTCTCCCGAAACGGCGCGCAGTTCATCCTCGGTGAGATCCACGATGCGGCCAAGTTGTGCGGCACTTGTGATGCTGTGCGACAGTTGCCATTTCCAGTTGAACCAATCTTTTTCGTCGGCACCGGGAAAGTGTCTGCGAAGAAACTCGTGCACACGAGGCGCAAGAGAAGGAAATACGAGTTGTTTGAGGGGAACAAAAGACTCGAGGGGGACGACAGGGGTGTTGCCGGCCCCGCTAGGGAGCGGAACTTCTTCCTCGTTTGATCGAATCGTTTTCTTCATCGCGGCGCCTCCCTTCTGCCGTATCAGCGATGCTCCTCATGAGAGGCATTCCTACACCTCTCATACTTTTTTTGTAAGTATGTTCACATTTATTGCAACTTTTTTTTGATATTTTTTTTGTCTGTTCTCGGAAAGTTGCCAAAATGACCCTTGTCGTTTGTTCGAAATCCCCAGTCTCGAACAGTTCGAACTGATTTCGAACGACAAAGAAAAGCTTTTCGCCGGCGTCAAAAAGCGTGCCTTTTTAACCATGCTTTGGTACACCGTCGGATAACTTCCCTAAACGAGAAGAGAAAAATTTTTTCCGAGCAGCCACGACTACTAAAAAGAAAAAACTGCTCGAGGAGACAGAAATCTGTTTTTTTAGAGCCAGCGCCGTTTTCGGAAGTAGAAGAAAACGATACCGGAAACGATCACTGAGAAAAGCACGATGGCAGCGAACGCATAGGGACTCTCTTCCAATCCGTTCGGCACATTCATGCCGTAGAACGACGCGAAAATGACCGGTATGGTAAGCACGATGGTGAACGATGTGAGTATTTGAATTGTGACATTGAGATTGTTGCTGATGATGCCGCCGAAGGCATCCATAAGACTTGACATGATGTTCGAATAGAGATTGGCCATCTCGACCGCCTGCTTGTGCTCGATCTCGAGATCTTCCCACAGGTCCTCCATGGCTTCGTCGTCGCGGATGAGCCGCATCCGTTTGAGACGCGTCATCATGAATTCGTTCGATTTGAGCGATGTGGCGAAATAAACGAGCGACTTTTCGAGTTCAAGCATTTTGACAAGGTGCCTGTTGTGCGATGATTCGATGATTTTCCGCTGGATGACGGAGGTGATGTTGTTTATCTGTTTGAGGTAGAGAAGATACAGAAGCGTGGAACGAAGCAGTATCTGCATGATGAAGAGATCGCGGTCCTGAGTCGTGAAATGGCGCACCTCGCCTTCGATGAATTCCTCGAGGATGATGTTGCGGTGCGTCGAGACGGTGATGATCGCGTCGGGAACGAGGACGATGCCGGCGGCGTGGGTTGTGTACATGAGAGTTTTGCTTTCCTCGTCGTAGAGCGGCATACGGACGACAATGAGGGTCGCGTGATCGTCCTTCTCGATACGTGCGCGTTCGTCCACATCGAGGGCCGAAGCGAGGAAGTCGGGCGGGATATTGAAATGCTCGGAGAGGAAAGCGACCTCTTCGGGAGAAGGTTCCGTCACATTGATCCAACAGCCCGGTTCGACAGCGCCGATCTTTCTCAGTCCATCGGGGAACGATTTGTAGATGGTGATATTCTCGAGGATTTCGCCATCCTTGTCATAAATGAGTATCTGGCGTTCCTTCCGGGCGTCTTCCTCTATCCGCCGCTTCTCTTCTTCTTCGACCTTTTCATAAAGATCAATGTAGGACTCGACCTTCTTTCGTTCATCGTCAGGGAGTTCCTCGATGAGTTCCTGTTGGACCTCCTCGGGCAGTTCATAGAGCAGTTCCGAGTACTCCTGTTCCGAAAGGAGATCTTGGAGCGCCTCTTTAACCTCGTCTTCGAAGTGGTGGAATATCGCCGCCGCCGCCTCGCGGCCGATGATGGTGAAGACTTCCTTTATCTCTTCGGGCGTGAGCGCCTCGAGGAAACTCGCAATGACCTGCGGTGTATTGGATTGGCAGTAAGCACGGAGATCGTCATAATGCCCGCCGCGCAACATCTCGCGCAGTTCTTGAACGAGGAGCGGGTTCTTCATACGAGCCTCCCGCGGGACACCTAGGACGACGAGTCGACGGCGCAATATAAAACACACTCGGTCGGAAAAAGCAACCAAAAACCGATACCTTTTTGCTTTTTTTCCGTTGCCTGCTAGGATGACCGCGGAGGCGACGATGACAGGATTCGATTGTCTATTGTTCACCGTGACGGGCGTACTGTTGGTGTACGAGTTCATCGAACTTCTCCGGGGGCGGCACAACCTTTTCTCGAAGATGGCTTCATGGATGCGCGAAAAGAGAAAATAACGGAAAGAATGCCCAATATAACCGACATGCGGCTTCCGCTGGTCATCGGGCTCGACAAGTGGACGCTCGAGTCACTCGTACCGAGGCCGTTTCTCTGGCTTGCCGAGCCATTCGAGGGGACACAGGCTGCTGGATTCGTCAAGCCGGGAACGCGGCTCAAGGAGGATTTTCCCCTTTTGCTCCTTGCCGCGCTCGACGACGCGCCGCTGCGCGACGAGATTTTTTTTCTTCGCCGGATTGTTCTGCACGCGACGGAGTGGCACCGTCACGCGGCGCTTGCGGCGACACGGGCGAGCGATATCATCCTTGTGAAGGGAGGGCAAGCCGATGTCGTGAAGAGCAACTGGCGCATGATGCCGTTTGTGTCTCACGAAGAGGAGTCCCAGTGATGCTCGTTCTTGCCAGTGCGAGTCCCCGCAGACGCGAAATGCTCGAGATGTTTCCGTTCGACATAGAAGTGACCGTTCCTGAGATAGAGGAACATCTTGTCCCGGGAGAATCCTCTGTCGAAACGGCAGAGCGCCTTGCTTGTGAAAAAATGAGAGAGGTCGTGCGCCGACGCGGCGATGCCTTCCCGGTGCTCGCCGCCGACACGATCGTCGTCGTCAGGAAAGAAATGCTTGGCAAGCCGCGTGATGCGCGTGATGCGGAATATATGTTGCGGCTTCTTTCGGGAACGGTGCATCAGGTCATTACCGGCGTGGCGATCGGCTGGAAAGGTGCGGAGAGGGTTTTTTCGGTTTCGAGCGATGTGGTGTTTCGCTCTCTTTCCGAGAAAGAGATTGCCGATTACATCGCGTCGGGCGAGCCGATGGACAAAGCGGGCGCCTATGCGGTGCAAGGGCTCGGCGGCGCTTTCGTCAGCAGGGTGCATGGTTCGGTGTCGAATGTGATCGGCTTACCGCTTGCCGAGGTGACGATGGCGCTTCAGGAAATGGGGTTTCTCGATGGGATGACGCAGCGATGAAAGAAGAGAGAGTACTCCACACTTGGATTGAACTTTCACGGAGCGCATACGCCTCAAATATCGCTTTCTTTCGGCGATGCCTCGGCGAGCGGGTGCGTCTCGCGGTAGTCGTGAAGGCGAACGCCTACGGCCACGGTTTGCTCGAAATCGCGCGGTTGGCGCACGAGAACGGTGTGAATATGTTCTGCGTTCACACTATCGAAGAGACGGCGGCGCTTCGCCGTGCCGGCTTCCATGAGCCGATACTTCTCCTTGGGCCGGTTCCCTGCGATCGTGCGGAAGAGGTTGTTCAATTCGAAGATGTAGCGAGTATCGCCTATGATGTCGAACATGTCGCAGCGCTTGCGCAAGCGGCGCAGACGAGCGGGCGCACGGTGGACATTCACCTCAAGGTGGAGACGGGGACCAATCGGCAGGGAATACTGCCGGACCGGCTCGAAATGGTGCTTCCTTTTTTTAGGCAACCGTCGAACCTTCGCCTCGCGGCGGTGTACAGCCACTTTGCCAATATAGAGGATACGACTGACCATACGTATGCGCTGTCCCAGTTGGCGCGTTTTCGCGAGATGTGCGACATGATCAATGCCGCCGGCTTCCACGGCTTCGAACGCCATATCGCCTCTTCTGCCGCCGCCATTCTATTTCCCGAGACGCATTTCGATATGGTGCGGATCGGTCTTGGTCAATACGGATTGTGGCCCTCGAAAGAGACTTTTCTTTCCTATCGCACCGCTTACGGCGACGGTTCCGAGCACCTGCTCCATCCGGTTCTTGCGTGGAAAGCGCGCATTTCGCAGATAAAGGAGATACCGGCCGGTTCTTTCATTGGCTATGGCTGTACCTACCAAACGACGAGACGGAGTCGTATCGCCATTTTGCCGATCGGTTACTCCGACGGTTACGATCGAAAACTCTCGAACAACGGTTATGTGCTTGTCAGAGGACACCGCGCGCCGGTTCGCGGCCGTGTGGCGATGAACCTGACCGCAATTGATGTGACCGATGTCCCGGATGTGTGTCTCGAAGAGGAGGTGACGCTCATCGGCTCTTCGGGAAAACAGGAGATAACGGCCGATCATCTTGCTTCGTTCGTCGGCACAATCAACTATGAGATCGTCACGCGTATTGCGCCGCATGTGCCGCGCATCATAACGGAGTAGGCGGTGAGAAGTATGGGCACGGGATTCCTTGTGCTCCTCTTTTTTCTGTGTTCCTGCACCGAAAAGCCGCTCAATACCTTTTCGTTCCGAGGGCTTGGCGGTGATTTGAGCGTCACCTATGTCGGTCCGCGTAACGAGGAGGTCGAGAGAACGATCGTCACGATGGTGACTGAGATCTCGACGGTGCTCAACTACTATGACGCCGGAAGTCTCGTCACGAAGATCAATAGTGAGGCGCATGCGAGACCGATTCCGGTGCCCCCGTGGTTTTGTCGTCTCCTCGATCGCGCAGTGAGCATAACCCGCGAGACCGAGGGAAAATTCGATATCACCTACAAGAGCGAGGGATTCCTCTGGGACATCCACCGTAACGAGGTCCCGGATCCGGCCGAGGTGCGCCGGTATCTACCGCTGATTGGCGTGGAGAACATCATGGTGGATTGTGCGGCGAACACCGTTGCCTTCAAGAAAGAAGGTGTGCGGCTCGATTTCGGCGGGATCGCCGCCGGCTATGCCGCCGACGAAACCCGTCGTCTGTTGGAACAGGCAGGTATCCATCATTTCCTCGTCAACTACACTGGTGAAATCGTTGCCTGCGGCACGAAGCAGGGGCGACCGTGGAGAATCGGCATCCGCGATCCGTTCCTGAAAGCGAACCTTCTCAAGACGCTCGCGGTGCCGGTGGAAGGATGCTTGAACATCTCTACATCCGGTGATTATGAGCGTTACCTTGAAAAAGATGGCAAGCGCTATTCGCATATCATCGACCCCGCTACCGGCCTGCCGGTCGAAGGAGCGCACTCGGTCACTGTTACGGCTCCCGACTGTACGACCGCCGACGCCCTTGCCACCGCCCTGTCGGTCGGCTGGCGCGATAACGGCTATATCCGGCGCATGAAGGAGAGATTCCTCCTTCAGGTCTACATGGTCACAGGAAGCGCGCGTGAGGTCACGGCGTTCTAGCCGGCGTATCGTTAACGATATCTGCTATGGATGCTGAAATTATGGACAAGGCCGAGCAGGATAGCGTGCGCGACGAGAGCCGATCCTCCGTAAGAGAAGAAGGGGAGCGGAATGCCGACAACCGGCAACATACCGGAAACCATCCCGATATTGATGACGACCTCCAGCCACACGAGAGAAGCAGTTCCCATCGTGACCAGCGCCATATACTTGTCGGACACTTGCGGGATAATCCCGAGAATGCGGTAGAGAAGCAGAAAATATAGGAGGAGGAGAAAAAGACTTCCGGTAAGGCCGAACTCCTCTGCATACACCGAAAAAACAAAATCGGTGTGATGTTCGGGAATGAACCGGAGAATGTTCTGGGTGCCGGCGCGGTACCCCTTCCCGCTGAGGCGTCCCGCCCCGACCGCGATGACCGACTGAGTCGTTTGATAGCGGTCGGCTCGCGTCATTTCGGGGTTGTCGCTCCACAGCATGGTCGCTACGGCGATGATGCGTCGTTTCTGGTAGTCGGCAAGGACGAACTGCCACAGGACCGGCGCGCTGATGACAGCGATGACCACGAGGGCTATAAGCCGTCTGCGGTGTATCTTTGTCGAAAAGATGACGATGAACGAGACCGCGCCGAGCAGAAGGGTCGTGCCGAGATCCGGTTCGGCATACACGAGAAGAAGCGTGAGGGCGACCGCCACCGCTTCGGGGAGAATATCGCGCAGTTTGTAGCCGTCTTGCAAGGTCGGTTTCTGGTTAAGACGATAGGCGATGAAAAGAATGAGGGACACCTTGGCAAGTTCGGAAGGTTGAAAGTTCATGAAGCCGAGATCGAGCCAACGGTATGACCCGCCGGCCTTCTTGCCGATGACGAGTACGAGGAGTAGCAGAATGAGCGTTGCGAAGAAGAGCGGTATCGAGAAATTCTCCCAGAAACGATGCGGACGATAGGTTACTACGAGAAAGACGGCGACGGCGATGAGCGTCCAGATGATTTGTCCGTAGAACTTTCCCGGATTGTAGGAAAGGGCACTCGAGAGGGTGATGAGACCGAGGCCGAGAATGCCGAGAAGGGGCAAGATGAAGGTGAGGTCGAAACGCCGATTCATTCTTCAATCCTTCCGCGGTAGTGATATGCCTTGAGAAGGCGGTAGGCGATGGGGGCGGCGATCTCTCCGCCGCGTGCGCCGCTTTGGACAACCGTCACGACGACGATTTGAGGGTGTTTGTAAGGAAAAACGGCGACAAACAAGGCGTCATCCGTCGTCATCGCGTAGCGGTCTTCGTCGAGCACATCTATCCGCTTGCGTTCTTCTTTCGAGATGACTTGGCTGGTGCCGGTCTTTCCCGCGGCATCAGGAATAGTGTGATCGGCATAGACGAACGCGGTACCCCCGGCCTCGTTGGTGACGCCCCAGAGGGCGCGAAGGATTTCGCGGCGATTCTTCTCGGAGATGTCGAGGATGCGCAGGGTCTCCGGCTCTACGGCCATCCTCGTTTCCTTATTGGTTACCACCGCCGTTACGAGGTGTGGCCTTACGATGCGTCCACCGTTTGCCAGCGCCGCATACACAACGGCGAGTTGGAGTGGCGTCATACGCACATCTCCCTGCCCGATAGCGAGGTTCATCGTATAGCCGAGGTTGATCCGTTGTCCCGGATGATTGTGAGCGAACCACTCTACGGTGGGAAGAATGCCATCCTCTTCGGCGGGCAGGTCTATGCCGGTTTGCCTCCCTACATTGAAAAGATGCGCAAATTCGGTGAGCCGGTGATGGCCGAGCCGTTGGGAAAGATAGTAGAAATAAATGTCGCACGATTCCTTGAGACCGCGGTAGAGCGCCGTATATCCGTGTCCCCACTTGTCCCAGCAACATTTTGTTTCGTTTTCGAACAGGAGGCATCCCGTGCAAAGGAAAGAGGTCTGTGGCGATATCACCCGATACTCGAGACCGGCGAGCGCAGGGATGACCTTGAATGTGGACCCCGGGAAAAAAGAGTCCTGTACCGCCTTGTTGCTGAGCGGGCGAAGCGCACTTCCGGAGTATTCGAGCCATATGCTGGTAGGTATCCGCCGACGCGCGAGGATGTTGGGGTCGTAACTGGGGCTCGAGTGCAGCGCCAGTATCGTTCCGGTATGGATGTCCATGACGACGGCGGCACCGGGGCGATCACCGAAGGCAGCGGCGGCCTCTTCCTGTAGATAGGAAAGAATACCGGTCTCGACAGTGCTTCCTTTCTGCGCCGGAACGGGCGGCGGCACATCTCCCGTCGGGACATGCGAGGTTTCGATGCGGCGCCCGATATAGTCTATGACATGCCACATCTCTCCGTATGTCCCATGCAGTTTCTGTTCCATCGACCGCTCGAGCCCCGCCTTGCCGACAAAACTTTCCGATTCGTATTCCGGAAAGCGCGCCCTGTCTTCGCGTCCTATACGGGAAACATAGCCGGTGATATGTGCGGCAACCGTGCCGCGCGGA
>CALITV010000108.1 GCA_938048925.1 uncultured bacterium
GGGATTTGATCATCTTACTGGTGCAATGGGTGTGTTAGTTCAGCCTAGAACCAAAGGAGCTGGGCACGGAAGCACCAGCCGGGCTTTTTATGCAAGAACTCAGTTTGTTGCAAGAATACTCGGGATGTAAAAGGGCTAACAATGGGTTGCAGCCGACATTGCTCCGCTGCGCTCTGCAATGCGGCTGAACTCAGACGTTGAAATGGCCCCCATTGTCAAGACACATTTTTTCTCTCCAAGTGTAAAAGTGGTCATGCCTCCTCGCACCAACGGTTGAGGGAGTAACAGGTCCACGGCGGTTGCTTGCCGAGGGCGCTGTGTTCCCGCCGGTGGTTGTAGTCTTCGATAAAGTTCCCCAGACCGATCCTGAGTTCGCGGATACGATCCCGTTTCCAGAGATAGACATACTCGTACTTGAGGGTGCGCCAGAACCGCTCGATGTAGACATTGTCGAGCGCCCAACCAACGCCGTCCATGCTGATGCGGATATCGGGATGCGCCTCCAGCACGATCTTCGCTTTCAGTGCGCCGCTGATCTGTTTTTTCTCCATTTCGGCATCCGTTCCGTTTTTCATGCACAGTTATACTCCTTTTCCTGTGTCTGAAAAGTCGGGACCATTATAGTAATTCGCCGTCAGCCTTTATTGGCGCAGTACCAGTCGTAGGTTTTACGGATTCCCTCCTCGAGGTTCGTGCGGTGCTTCCAGCCGAGTGCGTGGAGTTTCGAGACATCGAGGAGTTTGCGCGGCGTCCCGTCGGGCTTGGTCGTGTCCCAGACGATATCACCCGTGAAACCAACCACCTTTTTCACCAGTTCGGCCAGCTCCTTTATCGTGAGGTCTTCGCCGGTGCCGATGTTGATGTGGGTGTTACGCACCTCCGTCATCCCCCTCGCAAGATCGGCGAAGTCCACCTTCTCCATCAGGAAGACGCAGGCGTCGGCAAGATCGTCCACATAGAGGAACTCGCGCCTCGGCGTCCCGGTCCCCCAGAGCGTCACTGCTTTGTCGCCGCGCAGTTTCGCCTCGTGGAATCTCCGGATCATCGCCGGCATCACATGGCTCGTCTGCAGGTCGAAATTGTCGCCGGGGCCGTAGAGATTGGTCGGCATCACGGCGATGAAGTTGGTCCCGTGCTGGATGTTGTACGACTCGCAGAGTTTGATCCCCGCGATCTTTGCGATGGCGTAGGGCTCGTTCGTGTATTCGAGTTCGCCGGTCAACAGAACCTCCTCTCTCATCGGTTGCGGTGCAAACTTGGGGTAAATACACGACGAGCCGAGGAAAAGCAGTTTTTTCACCCCGTGTTTGTAGGCAGCGTCGATGAGGTTGAGTTCGATGGCAAGATTGTCATAAATGAAGTCGGCGCGGTAGGTGTTGTTGGCAAGTATCCCGCCGACCCGGGCTGCAGCAAGAAAAAGGTATTCGGGTTTCTCGGCAACAAAGAAGGCGTCCACGGCGCAGCGGTCGCGCACATCGAGTTCCTGCGATGAACGGCCGACGAGATGGCGATACCCCGCCTGCTCCAGCCGGCGCCACAATGCTCCGCCGACGAGGCCGCGGTGACCGGCGACATAGATCTTTGCGTCCTTCTCCATCGTTTCACTCTCCGAGGTTGGTTCGTATCTTGTAGTGGTGCTGTTTGAGCAGTTCGTCGCGCCGCGCTTCCACCATATCGGCGGCGATCATCTCCCTCACGAGTTCCTCGAGCGTATGCTCGGGAACCCAGCCCAGTTTCTCGCGCGCCTTGGTCGCATCACCGACGAGCAGATCCACCTCGGTCGGCCGATAGTAGTTCGGGTCCACTTTGATCACGACGTCGCCTTTCCTGACCGCTCCTTTCTTCCCGCCCGCCGCGGCGAACAGTCGCTCGTCCACCGAGGCGACGAAGCCACATTCATCAGCCCCTTCGCCGGCAAAATCGAGTGCTACCCCCAGTTCGGCGAAGGCCATCCGGGCGAACTCACGCACCGCCGTCGTCCGCCCCGTCGCGATGACGAAATCGTCCGGCTGCTCCTGCTGGAGCATGAGATACATGGCGCGCACATAGTCGCGGGCATGGCCCCAGTCTCGCTTCGCCCCGAGGTTGCCGAGATAGAGCGTCTTCTGCAGGCCAAGCGCGATGCGGACCGCGGCGCGGGTGATCTTGCGTGTCACGAAGGTCTCGCCGCGAACCGGTGATTCGTGGTTGAAAAGGATGCCATTGCAGGCGAACATCCCGTAGGCCTCGCGGTAGTTCACCGTTATCCAGTAGCCGTAGAGTTTCGCCGCGCCGTAGGGACTGCGCGGGTAGAACGGCGTCGTCTCCCTCTGGGGGGTCTCCTGCACGAGCCCATAGAGTTCCGAGGTCGAGGCCTGATAGAACCGGGTCTTTTTTTCGAGGCCAAGTATCCGTATCGCCTCGAGAAGCCGCAGGGCGCCGAGTGCATCGGCGTTGGCGGTGTATTCAGGCGTCTCGAACGACACCTTGACATGCGATTGCGCCGCAAGGTTGTAGATCTCGTCGGGCCGAACCTCCTGCACGATGCGAATGAGATTGGTCGCATCGGTAAGATCGCCGTAATGAAGAAAGAATTTTACCTTTTTTTCGTGCCGGTCCTGATAGAGGTGATCTATCCGATCGGTGTTGAACAGCGACGAGCGCCGCTTGATGCCATGGACGGTGTAGCCCTTTTCGAGCAGGAACTCGGCGAGATAGGCACCGTCTTGCCCTGTGACACCGGTGATGAGCGCCGTTCTTCCAGCCATAGGATACCTCTTCCCCAAAGAGTAAGTTAGGAGGTGATTATAGCGGACACCCGTGAAAGAAAAAGTTTTTTGACCACAACGAAGAACACAGATAATCATGAGTCTGAATCGACACTAACTTCTCGACATTTATGACCTTTCTCTGGAGGATCACTTGTTGCTACG
>CALITV010000109.1 GCA_938048925.1 uncultured bacterium
CGCTGCTCTCGCCGCCGGTGCCGACGGGGTCATGGTCGAGGTGCATCCCTTCCCGGCGGTTGCTCGGTCCGACAGCCGCCAGCAACTCGATATCGAGCAGTTTTCCGCCTTTTTGCGCGACAGCGGCCTGTCTGTCGCGAGACGTTGGGTGGCAAACGACGCATAACTACTCATGAAAAGCACATAAACGGAGGAAACGATGAAACTTTCGGTTGCCTGCAACTTCGATCCGGCCCTCATTGATGGTCTCAAAGGGTACCCAGTCTACGAGGTCTATGGAAAACTCACGAGCGATTACTTCGGCGGCGGTCGGCCGTCGTTCTATCTGCCCGAGGTTGACCGCAAAGGGCTCGCGGCATATGTGAGGAAATGTCATGATGCGGGAATAGAGTTCAACTATCTGCTCAATGCCTCGGCGATGGGGAACAAGGAGTTCACGCGCGAGGGACAGCGCAACATCGAAGAACTTCTCGAATGGCTCGACGCGATTGGGGTTGACTCGGTGACGGTCGCGAATGTCTTCTTTTTGCGCTTGGTCAAGGCGCGACATCCACGAATCAAGGTGCGCGTCTCGAGCCACCGCTACACCGACAACGCGCGCAAGGTGCGTTTCTGGGTGGAGAACGGCGCGGACTACATCGTCGTCTCGGAGGTTAACATCCACCGCGAATTCAAGGTGCTCGAGGCAATGAGAAAGGCGGCGGGTGATGTCGAACTGCAACTGATTGTCAATAACTGGTGCCGTCAAGATTGCGCGATCGCCGGCAATCATGCGGTCAATCTCTCGAACGCCTCGCAGAAGGGATCCAAGGGTTTTCCTCTTGATTACTGCTCTATTATCTGCAATAGCATCCGTCTCAACGAACCGGTCAATTATCTCCGCGCCAACTGGATACGCCCCGAGGATCTCCACCTCTACGAAGACCTCGGCTACCACAACTTCAAGATCGTCGAGCGCAATACGCCGACGCAGATACTGCTCGAACGGGTCCACGCTTACGCCAATCGCCGCTACGATGGCAACCTGCTCGACCTCGTTCAGAACTATGCCTATCCCAAGGAGAAGATGGGGGAGCGAGGAAAAGATGCCTACTCGCTGCGGCGTATGTTCAAATATTTCATCAAGCCGCGCGCCGTCAACCTCTTCAAGTTCAAGAAGGTCATCGAGTTCGGCAAGACGGCGAGCGTTCTCTATCCGCGCGAAGGGGAAAACCCCGTTTACATTGATAACCGGGCGCTCGACGGGTTCATAGATTTCTTCAAGAACTTCTCTTGTCAGGATGCAGTGTGCGAGGATTGCCGCTATTGCCACGAGTGGGCCGAGAAGGCGGTCAGGATAGATCCGGTATGGAAAGAAAAAATGCAGCGGATCTATGCCGATCTTTTGGGCGAACTCGACGGCGGGGAGTTCTTTGAACCCTACCTCGTTACGGCGGCGAAGATGTTTCGCGATCGCTTCGGTCGTTCGACGAACGAAAAGCCGGCATGAACTTATCGGCCGATATCGTCGTCGTCGGCGCAGGCCCGGCTGGGGCGATGGCGGCGCTCGAAGCGGCACGGCGCGGTTTCTCGGTCGTGGTGTTCGAAAAATCGGCGTGGCCGCGTCACAAGACGTGCGGCGCCGGTATCTCGCCAACATCGCGTCGGGTTCTCCGCGAAGTCGGCCTCTGGGACCGGGTGCGGGCCGTCGCCTATCCGATCTACGGTCTTCGCCTTGTCGCGCCGTCGGGACGGGAGGCGCTTCTTGCCGGCGCCGAAAGCGCCCATGTGCTGGATCGGTCGCGTTTCGATGCACTTCTGGTCGAGGCGGCGGTCGCCGCAGGGGCACGGTTTCTGCCTCAAACGCCGGTTACCGCTCTCTCGACGAAGGATGGTGTCGTCACCGGTGTCGTGACTGCCGGGGGAACCATCGGTGCTCGTGCCGTCATCGTTGCCGGTGGCGCGAACTGCACGCTTCTGCCCAAGAGAAAAAGAACGGTGCTTCAAACGGCCATGGTATGGTACGAGAATGTACCGTTTACTCCCAGCATCATGGAGATGATCTACGATCCGGCGATTTATCCCCACTATCTTTGGCTTTTTCCAGAGAGTGACCGGCGGGTCAATATCGGGCTCTGTTTGTCCGCCGAGCGGCGCGAGCGGCCGATATCGGTGCTTTTCGAGGATATGGTTGCTCGTCACTTCGGAAAACGCCTGACGGCAGGTGGCCGTGTCAAAGGAATACTCGGTCACCCGATCGTCGTTTCGGAGAGAGTTTCGCTCTCGACGAATCCCGGTCTTTTGCCTGCGGGGGAGGCAGCGGGACTCGTTAATCCGGCGACAGGGGAGGGAATATCCTTTGCTATGGAGAGCGGACGAATCGCCGCGGCGCTATTTGCCGAGGCGTGGGAAGAGGGAAAAGATCACGACTGGATCGCCGCTACCTATCGAAAAAGACTTGCCCGTCTTTTCGACCGCCGTTTGGGGATGGCCTCCTTCTTCTGTCGGCATGCCCGTTGGTTTATCGAGGGGGCGGTGTGGCTTGGTTCTTCGCGGATCATGCGGGTCATTACCGCGCGAGCGATGGCACGGTTGTGAGGAAAGCGATGGCGTCGATTTCAGCGGAACGACTCGATGCTGCAATAGCGGCGGCGCGGCGTCATCTCCTCTCTCGCCAGCGACCCGACGGGTCATGGCGCGGCGAATACGGCGGGCCGCTCTTTCTATTGCCGCACTACATAATTGCTCATTATGTCGTCGGGCGGACGATTGCACCTGACCGCGCCGAGAAGATGGCGCGTTACCTTTTTTCGACACAGAATGAGGACGGATCTACCGGTCTCTATGACGGTGGTCCGGGATCTCTCTTTACCACGACAGTCACCTATGTCGCGCTCCGTATCCTCGGTTTTTCCCCTCATCATGAGAGACTCGAGGCGATGCGTCGCTGGATTGTCGCGCAGGGAACGCCGCTGGGCGCGGCAAACTGGGGAAAATTCATGCTCGCCTTTCTCGGGCTCTATCGCTACGAAGGGCTCAATCCGGTCCTGCCCGAACTATGGCTGTTGCCGCAGGCGTTACCGTTTCATCCGCGGCGATTGTGGTGTCATACGCGACAAGTATATCTTCCGCTCTCGTGGCTCTACGCAAAACGGTCTTGTATCGAACCGACGCCGCTCATTACAGCGTTGCGTGCCGAACTCTACGAACGCCCTTACGAAGAAATACATTTCGCTGCGTACCGCAATACCGTAGCACCTTGCGACGATCTTTATCCGGTGCAACCGCTTATGCGGGCAGTAAATGTTCTCCAGAATACCTACGAGGTGCAACCGTTCAAACCATTGCGTGCCCGTGCGTGTGACGAGGTGCTCCGTCATATTCGTTACGAGGACCGAGTGACGAATTGGGTGGCGCTCGGTCCGGTGAATCGGGTGCTCAACGCGCTCGTATATCATTTCAACGAACCGGGCGGCGAAGAGGAGCAGCTGGCGTTTTCGGCGATGGATCTGTATCTGTGTGAAACTCCTCGCGGTATCCACATGGACGGGTATTCCTCGACGGCGCTTTGGGATACCGCCTTTGCGGTGCAGGCGCTTCTCGAAGCAGGCGATGCACCTTGGGAGGCACTGTGTCGAGCGCATGATTTTATTCGTGATAACCAGATATGCCGTGAAATGCCGGAACGCGAACAATTCTACCGTTCACAAGCGCTCGGAGGGTGGCCGTTCGGCGACGCGACGAGCGGTTGGCCGGTGACCGACTGTACTGCCGAAGGACTTCGCT
>CALITV010000110.1 GCA_938048925.1 uncultured bacterium
GGCGCGGGCGGCGGCGGCGCTCACCGGTTGCTCCTACCAGATCGAGAATCTCGGAGAATTTCTGCCGGTGATATGCAATGAGCTATTAGTAAAACAGTTCGAGAATATCTGTAGCGCCATCGGTGTCCGCTTCGTTACCGCGGAAACGAAACTTGTCGGCGAGGATTTCGGCTTCTTCTCCGCCAGCTGGCCATCGCTCCTTTTCTGGCTCGGCACCCGCCGGGAAGACGAACCGACGCGCGGGCTCCACACGCCGCTGTTCTACCCGCCGGACGAAGCGATAGCCGTCGGACTCAATCTCTTCAAGGCGTTGGCAGGCGTTACCGAATGATTGACTTAGCGCACCGTTTCTGGTAGTGATGGAGGGTCACCATGTGGGGAGGATGAAATGAAGACGAGTGACATCATCAAGATTCTGCTCATCGTTGGTGCTGCGTGGATAGGCTGGAAGTTCGCCGAGCCGTACTGGGACAAATACTGGTTCGTGAAAGAGGTGGAGAAAGCGGCGACATTCGGCATCAAGCGGGGAGAAGATCAGACACGGCGGCTCATCACCGACGCCTTTGCCGAAATAGGGGTCAAGAAGACAGGACAAGACTGCTATGTCTTTCTCGATGAACGAAAGGTAATGAATGTGCGGTGCGAGTACGACGCCAAGGTGGAGATATTCGGCAAATTGCTCCACACATACCGCATGAAGGTCGAAGTTGCAAAGAGGGAAGAAGTCAGCAAATATCTCTAGGTCACGGAGCAAGTCATGAAACGAAAAGGACTCAGAATCACCAAGGTCGTCATGAACGCCGAGGAGATGGAAAAGACGATTAACCGCATGGTGCACGAGATCATCGAACGGGTGGGCGCAAAAAAGAATGTCGCCATCGTCGGCATCCGCACCCGTGGTGTTCCGCTCGCGGAAAGGATCATCAGGAAAATAGCGGAAATCGAGAAGATAAATATATCATCGGGAACGATAGACATTGCCCTCTATCGCGACGACTTCTTCAAGAGTCTTGCAAGCCCCGAGGTCGGCCCCTCGAATCTCAACTTCGATGTTGACAACGCCCACATCGTGCTTGTGGACGATGTCGCCTACACCGGCCGCACCGTGCGCGCTGCGATAGACGCCCTCATGGACTACGGCCGGCCGGCGAGCATCATGTATGCGGCACTCATAGATCGCGGCCACCGCGAACTACCGATACAACCCGATTTCGTCGGAAAGAGCGTTCAAACGACCGAGAACGAGGCGGTCGCCGTCTATCTCGCCGAAACAGACGGCGAGGACAAGGTCGTCATCGGCGAAAAGTAACCAGTGCAAGGAGTATATCACCCATGAAGCATCTTCTAGGCATCGAGAGCCTGAACCGCGACCAGATCATGCAGATCCTCGAGACGGCGGTCTCGTTCGAGGAGATCAACCAGCGGCAGATCAAGAAGGTCCCGACGCTGAAGGGCATATCGGTCATCAACTTCTTCGCCGAGCCGTCAACGCGGACCCGGATGTCGTTCGAGGTGGCCGAGAAGCGGCTTTCGGCCGACACCTACAACATCGCTGTCGCCGGAAGCGCCATCACCAAGGGCGAAACGCTCGCCGATACGGCCCTCAACCTGCAGGCGATGGCTCCCGATTGTCTCGTTATCCGACATGCCGTTTCGGGAACGCCGCACATGCTCGCCCAAATTATGAACTGCTCGGTCATCAATGCCGGCGACGGGTTCCACGAGCATCCGACGCAGGCACTCCTCGATGCTTACACCATAAAGAAAAGAAAAGGACGCCTCGATGGCCTCAAAGTAGCACTCATCGGTGACATCGCTCATAGCCGCGTCGCCCGTTCGAACATCCACCTCCTTACCAAGACGGGCAGCCAGGTGGTCCTCGCGGGACCGGCAACCATGATTCCGCGGGGTGTCGAGAAACTCGGCGTCACGGTAACCTACGATCCGAAAGAGGCGGTCAAAGAAGCCGATGTGGTCATGATGTTACGCATTCAAGAGGAACGCGAAAGCGGTCTCATGTATCCCGATCGGCGGGAATACGCCCGGTTCTTCTGTCTCGACGAAAAACTTCTCTCCCTCGCACGGCCCGACGCCATCGTCATGCATCCGGGACCGGCCAATCGCGGCGTCGAAATCGAAGACGATATCATGGACGGCGACCGTTCGGTCATACTCGAACAGGTGGCAAACGGCGTCGCTGTACGCATGGCAGTACTCTATCTTCTACTCGGAGGATCGAACGCATGAAACTGCTCATCAAGAACGCAACGATATGCCCCGGAACGGGCCAATCCTTCCCCGGCTCGCTCCTCGTCGAGAACGACCGGATCGCCAAGGTCGCGCCGGTGGAGATAAAGGCCGACGGGGTCGACGAGATACTCGATGCACGCGGCATGATTGTTGCTCCCGGCTTCATTGACATCCACGCCCACTTCCGCGATCCGGGCTTCGAGTACAAAGAGGACATCGTCTCTGGTCTCAACGCCGCAGCGGCCGGCGGATTCACCGCGGTCTGCACGATGCCGAATACGAGTCCGGTTTGCGACAACATCGGTGTCATCGAATATCAGAAGAAGAAAGCGCGCGAGGAGGGAAACGGCGTTCGTCTGTTCCCCATCGGCGCCGCAACAAAGGGACAGAAGGGCGAGACAATGGCCCCGATCGGGGAACTCAAGGAAGGAGGGGCCGTTGCTGTTTCCGATGACGGTAAGCCGATACAGGACTCCTCGCTCCTCCTGCGGCTCATGCAATACGCCTCCTCGTTTGGCATCAAGTATGTCGCCCACGCCGAGGACCTCTACCTTTCGCGCGGAGGTCAGATGAATGAAGGCTATTTCTCGACACTTTACGGCCTTCCCGGAATTCCGGCGGTTGGCGAGGCCCTGTCGGTAGCGCGCGAATGCCTCATGGCCGAATATCTCGGACTCCCGATTCATATCTGCCATGTTTCGACCAAAGCGGCCTGTGACATCATCGCCTTCTTCAAGACACGCGGCGTCAAGGTAACCGCCGAGACGGCGCCTCACTACCTGCTCCTCACCGACGAGGCGCTCGGCTCCTATGACCCCAACACGAAGGTCAACCCGCCGCTCCGCTCCGAGGAAGACCGCCGCGCGGTCATCGAGGCGCTGAAAAACGGCACGATAGACGCTATCGCGACCGACCACGCCCCGCACCACGAACGTGACAAAAACCTCGAGTTCAATGCCGCCGCGTCGGGAATGGTCGGGCTCGAAACGGCAGTGGCGCTCACTCTCAAGTTCGTGCACGAAAAGCAGATATCGCTCGAACGATTCGTGGAGGTCTTTACGGCCGGCTACCGTATGTTCGGCATCGAAGGAGGAACTCTCGCCGAAGGGAGCCTTGCCGACATCACTCTCATTGATCCCTCTTACACATGGACGATAGACAAAAACATGTTTCTTTCGAAAGGACGCAACACACCGTTCCACGGTTTCCATGTCAAAGGAGCGGTCTTCCGCACGATAGTGGCTGGAAAAACGATCTATACGCGCCCCTACTGACCGAAGAATATACCCCATGAGCACACCTTCCCAGAACACCATTGTCCTCTCGGCGCTCTCGGCCGATGAGGAATCGCGTCTCCGCGCTTTCAAGAAGGAGGCGTTCTACTTCACTGGCGAAGAGTTTGAGAACTTCAACCGCTGGCAGGAGTTCTTCAATCTCTTCTTCATCTATCATGTCGTCTCGGCCGAAGACGGGACCACCGCGGCGGCGCGCCGGTCGCTCGACAAGGCGGCCATTCTGCTCTATATCCCCTCCTTCCTCAACCGTTACAAGGGCTTCGACTGGCTCTCGGAGGAAACGATGCTCCTCGAGGAAGAGATACCGGGCGATCTCGCGTGGTTCGACAGACGCGAGATGATACTTTCTCTTTTTCACCGCGACGGCAATAAAGCACGACTCGTTCAATCGAAGGCTTCGTTCGTCATAGCACTCCGTCACAAGAAATTCTTCAAACAATTGCGCACGATTGCCACGGAGACGCCCGCATATCAGAAAAAGAGTTATTTGCTCTTCCTCATCGCGATACTTCTCCTCCAAAAAGACCGCTTTTCCGCGGCGAAATTATTCGATCCGTTCCGTATTGAGGAACTCGAAAAAACTCATCGGTATTACCAGAAGATATTCGATATCATCGTCTAGTGGAAAAATCTAGCTCTTTTCCCCGACGCGCCGCCACCGTGCGAGCGCCCAGAGCGGAAAATAGTGGCGGTAAGTATCGTAATCAATAAGAACTGATTGGTTGAAGACGCCGACCATCCGTTCCTTCGGCCACCCCCCGTCATCCTGCTGGCGTGAGAGCAGAAACTCGGCGGCACGACGGGCCGCCTCTCCGCATGCCGCATTCGTCTCACAGAGCGCAAGAAGCGCCCACGCCGTCTGAATACAATGACTTTCGGCGGATGTGTAGCGCTTTTCGAGACAACTGGCCGGTGCTTCGCCCCAGCCGCCGTCGTCGTTTTGGTGGGAAAGAAGAAAGTGTGTCGCCCGCTCGATCGCCGGGTCATCGGGTGGCGCACCGACCGCACGTAATCCCTCGACGCCAAACCATGCGCCATAGGTGTAGCACACTCCCCATGAACCGTAAAACGATCCGTCTGTTCCTTGGATGTTCCGGATGAACGCCTCACCGCGGACAAGGGCCTGCGCAATCTCGCGGGTAAACTTCGTGGTGAAACGATCACGATAGGCAAGGAGCCCGCGCATCACCGCA
>CALITV010000111.1 GCA_938048925.1 uncultured bacterium
CCCTTTTTTTCGAACCGCCGGTCTACGCCGGGAAGCGTGCCCCAGAACGAGGATGGCACCGGCTCGATCTCGCGCCCGACGAGACGCAGGAATGTGTATGCCGCGAGAAGCGCCGCCGCCCGGTTTTGGATGATGTGGAACGGCTCGGCCGAGTCCCCGAGCACGCTCCGCGCTCCGCGGAAATCGAGAACCCAACACCCCTCCTCTCCGAAGAACCGGCATCCCGGGCCCCCAGCGATTTCCCGCTTCGAGGAAAGTTCCTCGCGCGTCGGAAAGGTAAGGCCGCCGAAATCGGCGTACAGCGTATCGCTGAGCGCAAACCCACGCCCTATCACGAAGCGGCGGTGTCCGAGAAGGTTAAGATATGCCCGGAACCGGCGGAGCATACCGTCGGCGTCGCGGTAGTAATCCACATGTTCGAGTTCCAGATTGGTGAGCACGAACACCCGGGGCCGGACGAGGAAAACGGAGCCATCGCTCTCGTCGAGTTCGACGACCCACGGATCCCCGCCCGCTACGGCGTTCACCCCCTCCGATTTCGCGCCGGAGTAGAGCGACGCTCCGATACCGAACCGGCGAAGAAGATGCCATACGAGCCACGTGGTCGAACTCTTGCCGTGCGCACCCGCCACCCCGATCACCGTGCGATTTTCGAGCATCTTTGCAAGCAACTCACCGCGCGTTACGACCGGTATGCGGCAGATCTCCCGCGCCACTCTGATCTCTTCCTCATCTTCCTTGACCGCGGAGGAGCGGACGAGAATGTCGGCGCGATCGAGATGCGCCGGATCATGGCCGACCAATACCGGAACCCCGTGTTCGGCGAGCATCTCAAGATAGGGCGTCCGACATCGGTCGCATCCGCTCACCTCATGACCGAACGAGCGGGTGAGAAGCACAAGTCCGCTCATGCCGCTCCCTCCGGCGCCGATGAAATGCACTCTCATGCCTTCTCTCCCCGCAACACATCTTCTATTGCCGACGCGACCTTCGTGGAGGCGTCGGCATAACCGAAGGTCGCTATACGGCGCTCCCAGTCTTCCCGTTCCCGCTCGTAACGCTCGATCGCCGCCGCAAGGCGCGCCGCTTTGTCTTCGAGGCTCCCCTTGTCCTCGACCACCACGCCGCCCCCCTGACCCTCGACGAACCGCGCATTGTGATACTGATGATCGTCGGCGGCGTGTGGAAACGGCACATAGACCGCCGCGCGCCCGAGGGCAAGCAGTTCGGCGATCGTCGTCGCTCCGGCGCGACAGACGATGACCGCCGCCGCCTTGTAGTAGCCGCCGATGTCACGCAGAAACGGTTCGGTCATCGCTTGAATGCCGTGTCGAGCATACACTTCCCGCATCACATCGAAATCGCGGTCCCCCGTTTGGTGCACCACGAAGTAACGTGCGAGCAGGTCGGGACGAGTCGCTGCGAGAGCTGCCATCATCTCGTTGAGCGAATGGGCACCCTGCGAACCGCCGAACACAGCGAGCATCGGCTTTCCCACAGACGCCGCCGCCGGAGCCGCGGAAAGCACCGCACGCCGCACCGGATTGCCGGTCTGTCTCACCACCCGCGGGTCGAATGCGCTGCGCTCATCGGGAAACGCGGTGAACACCGCATCGGCAAAACGACCGACGAGCCGATTGGTGATACCGGGAATCGAGTTCTGTTCGAGCACGAAGACCTTTCTTCCGCAGAGACGAGCCGCAAGGGCCGCCGGTCCGGCGGCAAAACCGCCGAGCGACACCACCGCCGCGACACGGCAACGAACGACGATCAAAAGCGACTGCACGAACGCGATCGGCAGAACCGACAGGTTCCGTATCGTCTCGAAAAGATGTTTTCCCTTCAACCCGCCGACCGTGATGAAGGAAAGTCCGAAGCCAAGCGAAGGCACTTCACGCTCCTCGAGGCCGCCACGACTGCCGATGAAATGGACCGTATGCCCGCGTTCCCGCAGTATCTCGGCCACCGCGATGCCGGGAAACAGGTGTCCCCCGGTTTTGCCGCCCGCCATGGCAATCGTGTAGGTGCGCTCAGTACCGATCATATCCTCACCCGAAATGTGTCCGCCCTTCGCTTACCACCATATTGAGCAGAAACCCTACCATCATGCTCGAAACAAGAAGCGAGGAACCGCCATAACTGATGAAGGGAAGCGGGACCCCCTTGTTCGGAAGAGTCGAGGTCACCACTCCGAGATTGATGACCGTCTGTATGCCCGACATGATGACGATGCCTGCCGACAGGTAAAGCGCGAAAGGATCGCCGCGCGACAGCACGAAATAGACACCGGTAAGGAAGAACACCAGCATCGCCCCGATGAGCGCAACCGAGCCCACGAAGCCGAGTTCCTCGCCGATGATGGCGAAAATGAAATCGGTTGACGCCTCCGGAAGATAACGCAATTTGCGCTGACTGTTGCCGAAGCCGACGCCGGTCATCCCGCCGCGGCCGAGAGCGATCTCGGACTGCACCTGCTGATACCCCTGCGCTTGTCGATACTGCCATGGATCGCGCCACACCTTGAGTCGTTCGAGGCGATACGGTTTCATAAGCACAAGAACGACCATGACCGCCGACGCAATCGTGAGCAACACGATGAAGTATTTGACCCGCATGCCGCCCATGAGGAAAAGGATAACCGCCGTTGCGAAGATGATGAGGGCGGTACCGAGATCCTCTATGGCGATGACGAGCACTATCGCCGATACAAGACCGAAAGGATAGATGAGTTCGTGCAAGAGTCCCATACGGTCCCGTTTGTTGCAGATCACCTCGGCGAGATAGAAGATCACCGTCAGTTTGGCGAACTCGGATGGCTGAACCATCAGAAAATGAAGGTTTATCCATCGCTTTGCCCCATTTACCTCGGTGCCGACGATGAGCGTCGCGAGAAGAAGAAGTATCGTGAAGAGGAGCAGATATTTTATCCACGAACGAACGAGGTCCACATTCATCACATAGGCGGCAAGGAAACCGATCGTCGCCAGAGCAAGATTCAGAATCTGACCTCGGAGAATGACAAACACATGGTCACCGGGACTATCTACCATAAAGACCTTTATGTTGAAGACCATGACCGTGCCGAACATGACGAGGAGAAAGAACAGCGCGAAATAGAATTTGACGATGAAAGGCACCGTCTTCATCGTGTTTCTTCCCGCCTTTTTAGTTCCTCGACTTTCCTGACGAAATCCTCGCCGCGTTTTTTATAGTTCTCATACATATCGAAACTCGAACAGGCCGGTGAGAAAAGCACCACACCGTCTCCGCGCGCCATCCGATACGCCCTTTCGACCGCATCGCCCATCGAGACGGCCGTCTCCACCGGATGAAAGTCGATGAAATATTCGTGTATCTTCGGGGCCGCCTGCCCCATGAGTACCACGCCGCGGCATTTTGTCTCGGCAAGATCGCGGAGCGGTTGGTAACTGCCCCCCTTGTCAACGCCGCCGAGGATGAGCACCACCGAGCGGTCGGGGAAACCGACAAGCGATTTCTCGACGGCACCGACATTTGTTCCCTTCGAGTCGTCTATGAACTCAACTCCTCTCACCGTACCCGCAGGAGCCATACGATGCGGAAGCGGGGAGAATTCGTACGCTGCTTCGGCCATGCAACGAGGATCGCGCATGAAGGGGTACGCAGCAAGCATCGCCGCCATGAGATTCTCGACATTATGTTCGCCGCGCAGACGGGTCCGTTCCATGAGAATCTCGACTCCACGGTAGGAGACGGCGCGGCCGTCCCACCGCACATCGCTCCGGCCGTTCGCGGAAAAATAGGCGAGCGGACGGTGGAGCCCCTCGGCGGCTCCGCAGAGCGCCGCATCGCCTCCGTTCACGACGAGAAGATTCTCGGCGGGGACGAGACGCCCAAGATGTATCTTGGTCATGAGATATTCCTCGTAGTTCGCATAGCGGTCGAGATGATCGGGACTCACATTGAGGATCGCGGCGGCTGC
>CALITV010000112.1 GCA_938048925.1 uncultured bacterium
GTGATCACCACAAACTGGAGGCGCTCTTCAAGGCCTTCGCCAAGGCGCTCAAACTGGCCGTGTCGCGTGATGATCGGTTGAAGGGGTATATACCGAGCACCAAAGGGGTGATCCGATGATCGGCATCGTTGATTACGGCGCGGGGAATCTCCGGTCGGTCCTCAAGGCCTTCGATTTCATCGGGATTCCAGCGCAGGTTATCGGCGTGCCCGATGAGATGAAAGGCGTGACGCATATCGTTGTGCCGGGGGTCGGCGCCTTCGGTGCAGCGGTGGAGAAACTCGACGCGTCGGGTTTCCGCGCGCCGCTCACCGGCTGGGTCGCGGCAGGGCGTCCGCTTCTGGGCATCTGCCTCGGGATGCACCTGTTTCTCGATTCATCGGAGGAGACACCGGGATCCTGCGGGCTGGGCATCATACGAGGAGGCAACCGGAAGTTCACCGTCGGGAAGGTACCGCAGATCGGCTGGAACCGCGTTATACCAACCAGTGATCCGCTCTTCACCGGACTTCCCGCGGAGCCGTGGTTCTACTTCGTCCACAGTTACTATGCGGTTCCCGACGATCCGGTGGTGACCATCGCGACGGCCGACTACGGTGTTACCTTTCCTGCAGCCCTGCGCAAGGGAAGCGCCGTCGGGGTGCAGTTCCACCCCGAGAAAAGCGGCGAGGCAGGGCTCGCGCTACTGAAGAATTGGGGGAGATTATGAATGCGATACGGATAATCCCCTGTCTCGATGTTGATGAGGGACGGGTGGTCAAGGGGGTCAAGTTCGCCAATATCCGCGACGCGGGTGATCCGGTGGAGTTGGCCGAACGATACAGCGAAGGAGGCGCCGACGAAATCACCTTCCTCGATATCGGGGCGACCTACCGGTCACGCGAGATCATGCGCGACATCGTCGAGGAGGTTTCACGCCGCGTTTTTGTGCCGCTCACCGTTGGTGGCGGTATCCGCAGTGTCGAGGATATGCGGACAATCCTCCGGGCTGGGGCCGACAAGGTTGCGGTCTGTAGCGCGGCGCTCAATGATCCGACGCTTCTCACCGAAGGGGCGCGGCGGTTCGGCAGTCAATGCATCGTTCTCTCAATAGATGCCAAGAGGCACGGCGACTGCTGGCACGCCTACATAAGCGGTGGCCGGACCGATTCGGGGCGCGATGCAGTGGCGTGGGCGATCGAGGGGGTGGCGCGAGGCGCAGGAGAGATTCTGCTCAATTCGATAGATGCCGACGGGACACAGGCGGGCTACGATCTCGAACTTCTGCGGCGCGTTGCGACGGCGGTGCCGGTGCCGGTCGTCGCGTCGGGTGGCGCGGGGAAACTGAAGGATTTCGCCGCGGCGGTGCGCGATGGAAAGGCCGATGCGCTGCTTCTCGCGTCGCTTTTGCACGATGGTGTGATGACGATCCGGCAGATAAAAGAATACCTACGGAACGAGGAGATGATGGTGCGATGCTGAGGCCCTCTATTGACCTGATGAAAGGATCGGCGGTCCAGTTGGTGCAGGGGCGCGAAAAGGTGATCGAACGCGACGACCCCGCGGCGCTCGCAGCGGAGTTCGGCCGGTTCGGCCGCATCGCGGTCATAGACCTCGACGCCGCATTCGGCGAGGGCGACAACGAGGCGCTCATCCGGCGGCTCTGCGTCATCGCCGAGTGTGTAGTCGGCGGCGGTATCCGGACCGTCGAGAAGGCACGAAAGATGTTCTCGTATGGTGCGGCACAGGTAATCATCGGCTCGCGCCTGTTTGAAGGAGGCGAGGTCGACATTGAGTTTGCACAGAGCGTCGCTGCGGTGGTCGGCCGCGACCGGGTCATCGCGGCGATAGATGCGCGCGACGGCATCGTCGTGGTGAAGGGGTGGAAAGAATCGGCCGGCCTGCCGGTCGCCGACGCGGTGAGGGCGCTTGACCCGTATGTCGGCGGCTATCTCTTCACCGCCGTCGAGAAGGAGGGGCTCCTTCAGGGGCCCGCCTTCGACCGTATCGAGGCGGTGCGCGCGCTCACCCCGAAACCGGTCACGGCGGCAGGCGGCGTGACCACCATCGCCGAGGTCGTGCGGCTCGACCGGATGGGGGTGGATGCGCAGGTCGGGATGGCGCTCTACACCGGAAAGATGACCCCGGCAGAATGTTTCCTCGAAACGCTCGCTTGGGAAAAAACGCCGCTCATCCCTGCGATAGTTCAAGACGAAACAGGGCAGGTACTCATGCTCGCCTATATGAACAAAGAGGCGCTTGAGAAAACACTCGTGACTGGCAAGGTCACCTACTGGTCGCGGTCGCGCGGCGAACTATGGACCAAAGGCGAGACAACGGGTCACTATCAGACACTCCGCGCGATCCGACGCGATTGCGACGGCGATGCGCTCCTTTTGACCGTGACGCAGGAAGGGCCCGCTTGCCATACCGGCCGCTACTCTTGTTTCGGTGACCGCCGTTTCTCGCTCGTCGAACTCTACGACATCCTTACAGCCCGCATTGCAGCGGGCGACGCGAAGAGTTACACCGCGAAACTCTCACCCAAGGAACTGCGGCAAAAACTGCTCGAGGAGGCGGCCGAGGTGGCGCTTGCCGATGACCGTGACAACAAGGTCTGGGAAGCGGCCGACCTGCTCTATTTCCTGACAGTGCTGTTAGCCAAGGAGCAAATAGGACTCGATGAGGTGATGAACGAACTGCAGAGACGGAGACGGAAATGATGAGGATCATAAAAGCGGCCGATATCCCGGCATCGTTCTATGAATACCGCGAGATCGCCGAATCGGAAACAGTGCGGGTGATCGTTGACGATGTGAAACGGCGCGGCGATGCAGCGGTCCGATTCTACACCGAGACCTTCGATTTGGTGACTCTGGACGACCTGCGGGTACCCGAAAATGAGTTAGAGAAGGGACTCACCGAGATAACGCCGGAACTTAAAAAAGCGCTTGAAATGGCGGCCGGGAACATCCGCCGTTTCGCCGAGGCGCAGAGGAAAGGGATCGCCGATATGACCATCGAAACGATGCCGGGAGTGACCGCAGGGCAACGGGTGATTCCCGTCGAACGGGCTGGTATCTATGTGCCGGGCGGCCGTTTCCCCTTGCCGAGTTCGGTTCTCATGGGGGTCGTTCCGGCGCTCGTGGCGGGGGTAAGAGAGGTGCTCCTCTGCACGCCGCCCCGCCGAGACGGCACCGTTCATCCCGCTATACGGGCCGCGGCGCTCATCGCCGGCTGTCGCGAGGTTTATCGCATCGGCGGGGTGCAGGCGATCGCCGCGATGGCCTACGGCACCGCGACCATCCGGCCGGTGCAGGTAATCGCCGGGCCGGGGAACCGGTTCGTCGCCGCCGCGAAGAAACAGGTGTACGGTGTGGTCGGCATCGACTTCATCGCTGGTCCCTCCGAGGTATGCATCATCGCCGATGAATCGGCCGATCCTCGACTGATAGCGGCCGATCTGTTGGCGCAGGCGGAACACGACCCCGACGCCTCGGCGATACTGCTAACCACCTCTGGGAAACTCGCGCAGGCGGTTGCTGCTGAAGTGGCGTGGCGGATGGAGACGCTCCCGACCGCCGCAACGGCACGCCCAAGCATCGAGGATAACGGGATCATCGTCCTGTGCGATTCGCTCGATGACGCGGTTGCCGTCGCAAACGGGAAGGCGCCCGAACACCTCGAACTCAATCTCCGCGATGCCGAAAAGATTATCCCGCGTCTTGTGAACTACGGGGCCCTCTTCATCGGGGCGCGCTCGGCCGAGGTATTCGGTGACTACACGGCGGGGCCGAACCACACACTACCGACCAATGGTGCAGCGCGCTACACCGGTGGCCTATCGGTGTTCCACTTCCTCAAAATAGTGACAACGCTTTCGGTGACATCCTCGGGGCTTACAGCGATCGGCCCCGCCACGGCGACGATCGCGCAGGCCGAAGGACTCATAGCCCATGCACACGCGGTAGAGGCGCGTTTCTGAAGAGTGTGGTGATTTTCTGCAAGTGCGTGGGGGGCTCGGCGGGCGGCTAGGCGCTCATCTCTTCTTTGATCGCCTCGGCGAGCCGCCGAATTCCCTCGATGTTCATTTCTTTCGATGCGTAGGAGAAATTGAGACGCATGGTGTTACGCCCCGATCCGTCACAGTGGAAGACCGAACCGAGCACATAGGCGACATTCTTTTCGATAGCCCGGCGGAACAATTTCTCGGCATCCATGCCG
>CALITV010000113.1 GCA_938048925.1 uncultured bacterium
TCATCACCGGCGGCGTGGTCAGTTCGCTCGGAAAGGGGATCGCTTCGACCACCATCGGGGCACTCCTCGAGGCACGCGGTATCAAGGTCAACTTGCTCAAATTCGACCCTTACATCAATGTTGACCCCGGTACAATGAGCCCCTTTCAGCACGGCGAAGTCTTTGTGACCGACGACGGCGCCGAGACCGACCTCGACCTCGGCCACTACGAGCGCTTCTGCAACATCACCGTCGGCCGCAACAACAACTACACGACGGGGCAGATATACGACGCCGTCATCCAAAAGGAGCGGCGCGGCGAATATCTCGGAAAAACGGTGCAGGTCATCCCGCACATCACCGACGAGATAAAGAGCAAGATATCTCTTCTTTCCGAGACGGCCGACATCATACAGGTCGAGATCGGCGGCACCGTCGGCGACATCGAGGGGCTTCCGTTCCTCGAGGCGATTCGCCAGTTCGCCTACGATGTGGGAAAGGAGAATGTTCTTTACATTCATCTTACGCTCGTTCCCTACATCCGCGCCGCCGGCGAGTTCAAGACCAAGCCGACCCAGCACAGTGTCAAGGAACTGCGCGCCATCGGCATCCAGCCGGATATCCTGCTGTGCCGTTGCGAGACCGAACTGGCTGATGAAATACGCGAGAAGATCGCGCTCTTCACCAATGTCAGGAAGGAGGCTGTCTTTTCGGCGACCGATGTGAAGAACATCTATGAACTGCCGCTTCTCTATGCGCGGCAAGGGGTTGACGAGATCATCGCGAAATACCTCAACATCTGGTCGCGTTCGGCCGGGCTCAAGAAGTGGGAAACCATCTGCGAACGGGTCAACGACCCGAAGGGGACGGTGAGTATCGCGGTCGTCGGCAAATATGTCAACCTCAAGGAGTCCTACAAGTCGCTCAACGAGGCACTCCACCACGGCGGCATCGAGAACAGTCACAAGGTCGAACTGGTTTATGTCGACTCGGAGAAACTCGAGTGCGGCGAGACGCCGGTCGAGAAACTCGGCGCCTGCGACGGCATCCTCATCCCCGGCGGCTTCGGTCAGCGCGGTATCGAAGGAAAGATACTCGCGGCCCGCTACGCCCGCGAGAACGACATTCCCTATTTCGGCATCTGCCTCGGTATGCAGATCGCCACTATCGAGTTCGCACGTCATGTCTGCGGCATGGAAGGAGCCCACTCGACCGAGTTCGACAAGGGAACAAAATACCCCGTCATCGATCTCATGGAGGGCCAGAAAGGGGTGAAGGCGCTCGGTGGCACGATGCGGCTCGGCGCCTACACCTGTGTCGTCGAGGAGGGAACACTTGCCCACGCCGCCTACAAGAGCCGCACGATCAGCGAACGGCACCGTCACCGGCTCGAATTCAACCCACGATTCGAGAAGGAATTGACCGCGAAGGGACTCCGCATAACGGGACGGGACAAGGAAACGGGACTCGTCGAGATGATCGAACTGCCGGGGCATCCGTGGTTCCTCGGTTGCCAGTTCCATCCCGAGTTCAAATCGAAGCCGTTCGCGCCGCATCCGCTGTTCGCCGCGTTCATCGCCGCCGCGATAGAGAACAGGAGACGCCGTGGCCGAGAAAGATAAGATACCGATCGAGCCGGTGACCGCGGCGGCGCCGCGCATTGCGACGCAACTGCGTCTTCAGGCGCTCGCGCCGAAACGGCGCCGGCGCTTCACCGCGGCCGACGAACTACGCGCCTTCGTTTTTCTCCTGATGGTGCTTCTCATGATCGTGTTGTCGGTAGTGTTGCACGCCGATGATCCGGTCGCGGCGATCCTACGCTTGGTCGCGCCGCTTCTTCCGCAGTAGATCTGGGCCGGTGGTTTGGAAGATTTTCCCCGTGGTTACTGGGCCACGCGGAGTTTCCTGACGAGCATGGGCCTTTCGGCCACGGGGCACGAGAAAAAGGCGCTCCCCGCGACGAGGATATCGGCGCCCAGTCCGATGATCTCACGGGCGTTCTGTTCATTGACACCGCCATCGACCGAGATGTCAAATGACAGTGTGTGCTTCGCGCGGAACGCCGCGATATCGCGAATCTTCGCCGCCGCTGCCGGGATGTATTTCTGCGCACCGAAGCCGGGGTTGACCGTCATCACAAGCACAAGGTCCATGAGGTCGGCGACCGACGCCATCCAGTCGAGGCCGGTATGCGGGTTGAGCGAGACTCCCGCCTTCGCGCCAAGCGCCTTTATCTGTTGGAGCGTTCGATGGAGGTGCCGTTCAGTCTCGACATGGACCGTTATCCAGTCGCTCCCGGCGTCACGGAACGCCTGTAGGTATTGCCCGGGGTTCTCGATCATGAGATGGGCGTCGAGCGGGAGTTCCGTAAGGTTCCGTATTTGTTTCACGATGAACGGTCCAAAGGTGATGTTCGGAACGAAATGGCCATCCATGATGTCGAGGTGAACAATATCAGCACCACTTTCCTCGATGGAGCGGATTTCCTCGGCAAGGCGCGTGAAATCGGCCGAAAGCAGCGAGGGTGCGATCTTGACCATGGTCGGCTCTCCTGTTCAAAACGGTAGAAGTATATCCTCGAAGAAAAGGAAAAAGCAAAAAAGAATGTTTTGTTTATGCGAGCGTTTTGAGAATCGCTGCAACCTTTTCATTGATGTCGAGAGCGCACCCGTCATAAAACTGGGTTAAGATAGGAACCCCAAGAACATCTTTCAATTCGAGGAATATCGAACTCGTCGTGGTTCCCGGCATACAACCGAAGGGGGCGATGTTCACCACCATGCGGGCGCCTTGTTGGGCGAAGACGATCATACGTCCCACTGCGAGTATCGCATCGCCAGTGAAATCAATAGGAAGAAAACGGGCTCCTTCCTGTATGATCTTTTTCATTGGCGGCTCTTGCCGGTCGGCGAGGAGTCTCCGTACGGCACGAAGATAGCTTTTTTCGATGTAATGAAAATAAAGATTGGCAATAAGGGAAAGTCCCCGTCCGTAAATTGAAAACCCCTGCTGTCGTGTCATGTAGTTCTGGAGAAAGATCATATAACTTCCCCATTCATAGATCGGGGAGAGCCATGCCTCTCCGCCGTTTCGTTCGATGACATAGATGAGATCGTTATTGCAGAACCGATTGCTTCTCATGTATATTTCCCCGACGATACCGACGAGCGGCTTCTGTTCGCGCCGCCGGGGAATTGCGGCGAATCTGTCAACGATCTCCGGCAGAAGGCGGCGTGGATCATCCCCTGATTCCAGTGTCTGTTCCAGTCGCCGGGTACTTTTCTCGAGGAGTTCGTCCGTGTCGCCGGCCGTTATCTCGTAGGGTCGTATCTTGAGGGCGATCTTCATCAGGAGGTCGCCGGTGAAGACGGCGTGAATGCTGTAGCGCCATAACCGCTCGTCGGCACCGTGGTAACTATTGACCGAGGATGGGGCGAAGATTTCTATATTGTCGTGCTCAGCGTTCCAGAACGCCATGCGTTCGAGGAGAACATACTGACCGAACCGACACGGCCCCTCGGCGGTCGGCATACAAAGAATGTGTCTGCGGCTAGGCTCTTCGTAGGCCTTTTTCAGAATAGCACCGAGCGTGAGCGCCAGAGGGAGACATTCGCACCCGCGCGAATGTTTCCTGCCCAACAGAAGAGTTTCTCTATCTTCAAGATCAAGCACCTTTGCCTCGTAATTTGCCGCTCGGAACGCGGCGGCGAACAGGCGGGCGGACACCTCTTGGATGGGGGGTATCCATACGATACCGGAACGGAGGTCTATTTTTCGGGCCGCGGTGAAGATATCGGGCATGGTGGGGCGCCCGGCGTGCTTCATGGTGCGGCGGCGTTTCTCGAACGAATGGACGACATCCATGAAGGCCTCGACGCGGGTGCGGTAGCCACCGTCCG
>CALITV010000114.1 GCA_938048925.1 uncultured bacterium
GATCGCCGGATTTTCGAGAACGCACTTCATCTTTTCGGCATCGGTAATGAAATAAGGGCTGATGTAGCCGCGGTCGAACTGCATACCCTCGACCGTTTCGAGCGTCGTCTCGATTCCCTTGGCCTCCTCGACCGTGATGACCCCTTCCTTGCCGACCTTTTCCATCGCCTCGGCGATGATCTTTCCGATCTCCTTGTCGTTGTTCGCCGATACGGTGCCGACCGAGGCTATCTCGTCGAACTTCCCTATCTTTTTGCTCTTCTTCTCGAGGTGCTTCACCACCATGTCGGTCGCCTTGTCTATGCCGCGTTTGATGCCTATCGGGCTGTAGCCGGCGGTAACATATTTGTACCCTTCGGTTATGATCGCCTGCGCGAGCACCGTCGCGGTCGTCGTGCCGTCGCCGGCGGTGTCGGATGTCTTCGATGCGACCTCTTTCACCAACTGGGCACCGACATTCTCGACCTTGTCTTCAAGCGACACCTCTTTCGCGACCGTCACACCGTCTTTGGTGATCTTCGGGGCACCGAACGATTTTTCGATCACGACATTGCGTCCTTTCGGGCCGAGCGTGATCTTCACGGCGTCGGCCATCTTGTTGACGCCGGAGAGAATCTTGTTCTGGGCGTCTGATCCGTAGAATATGAGTTTCGCAGCCATGGGTCTCCTCCTTCCGTTACTTCTGGGTTTCCACTATCGCGAGCACATCCTCTTCACGGAGGATGAGGTGCTCTTCGCCGTCTATCTTGACCTCGGTCCCGCCGTAGCGGCTGAAGAGAACGCGGTCGCCCTTCTTCACCTCCATCTTGGAGCGTTCGCCGTTCTCGAGCAGTTTGCCGGGGCCGACGGCGATGACCTCGCCTTGGATCGGCTTCTCTTTCGCCGTGTCGGGGATGATGATACCCCCCTTGGTGACCGTCTCGCTTTCGAGGCGCTTCACAATGATGCGGTCATGGAGCGGTTTCAGGTTCATGGATACCTCCTTTATCCGGTTGGTTGTTAAGGTTTCCTCTGTCATTTCAATAATGTAGCACTCGACACGACCGACTGCTAACGGCGGTGTATATAGTCACTCGGCGACGTTTGTCAAGTCTTTGGTCTCTCTCAGCCGCTCAACCAGCCGTTTGTTGACTCTTTTCCGCTCTTCCGGTATGGTCGTGACGGCGCACAAGGCCAGAACGAGAAATTCGGAAAAAAGAAAACCCGGTGCGGAGAACAGTGTGAACGCATGGATCGAACGGTTAGGAGGAGCGGCGCTCGACGGATGGCGCGAACTCTCCCGCCTGCTCGGGTTCGCGGGAACGGTAATCCGCCGCCTCTTCTCCCCTTCTACTTACCGCCCACTCACGATCGAGATCCTCACGATGCAGATATACTTCACCGCCGTTCAACTTCTTGGATTCTTCGTGCTTGTCTCGGTCATCTTCGGCTCGCTCTTCATCGGTATGACGCTCTTCGTCATCAAAGAGATCGGCCTCACCTCCTATATCGGCAACTTCATCGCCGGCGTCGTTATTCTCGAGATGGCGCCGCTCGCCACCGTGTTCCTCATCGCGCTCCGGAGCGGATCGGCGATCAATGCCGAGATGGCGGTTATGAAGGTAAACCGTGAACTCGACGCACTCGAGACGTTCGACATAGACATCGCGAACTATCTCTTCATCCCCCGTATCATCGGAGTTATGACGAGCGTCATCCTCCTTTCGGCCCTCTTCGCGCTCATCGTCACCTTCTCGGGGCTCGTCTTCTCGGCGATCATTTTCGACATGGGCGTCAACAGGTACGCCGACATCATCGCCAAGGCGATAGAGTACAAGGACTTTCTGATTCTCGCCGTCAAGAGCGCAGCGCTCGGATTCTTCGTCGCCTTCATCCCGCTCTACTACGGCTCGCGCGCCGGCTATCACCTGACGGCGGTGCCGGTGTCGGTGCTCCGCGGCATGGTCAATGTGTTCATTGCGATAGTCGTCATCGAGGTGTTGTCATTAGTTGCCCGATTTCTATAAGACTCTATCCGTCGGAAGAGGCGCTCCGCGACGCGCTCGCCTCCCTCCGGGCCTCCCTCGGAGCACGGTATGCGCCCGTCTCGGGAGAGATCCCGCTCCTCTCGAACCTCTCGGTCTTCCAGAACATCGCCCTCATCCGACAGTACCATGATCGCCTTGCCGCTGACAAGGCGCGCGCGGCGACCACCGCGCTCCTCGAGCGCTTCGGTCTTTGTCATCTCGCGGCGAAACGTCCCTATGACCTCACCGACTGGGAACTGTTTCTCGTGAAGGTGCTCCGTGCCTCTCAGCGTCACGAAGCGGTGATCGTGATAGACCGTCCCTTCGCGCAGGTGGGCGAACTCTCCGGCCTTGCGCCGGTCAGAAAAGCATTGGATCTCCTTGACTTCCCCGGTATCGAGGCTATCATCGCCGGATACGAATGGAACCGTGCGCGGTATGAGGCCGATGAATTATAGGTCCATACAGTACAAAGTCGGCCTGTTCATCGTGCTCACGCTCTTGACTGTCGCCGCCGCTGCCCTTTTTGTCGCCTACAAGAAGGACCTCTTCGCCGATCTCGCCCGCTTCCACCTCGAGTCCGATTCGGGCGAAGGGCTCACCACCGGCATGCCGGTCCTCTTTTCAGGCTTCGAGATCGGCAAGGTCGCCTCTCTCGAACTTTCGGAGAAAGGAAAGGTGCTCATCACCGTCACGGTGTCCCAGAAACACACCCGCTGGATCCGCGAAGGAAGCACCTTCACGCTCGAGAAGCCGCTCGTTGGATCCCCGCGCATCGTCGTGAAGACCGACGATCCCGCCGCGCCGCCGCTTTCCGAAGAAAAGGTCGTATCCATCCACACGGTGGACGACATCAACGAGATCATCAAGAAGGCCCAGCCGCTTGTCGAACGAGTTCAGTCGGTCGCCGACAATCTCGACCGGATGACCGCCGAAGGAAGCGAATTGCAAGGCATCATTGCCGACACCCGGAGAATGACCCGGATGCTCTCGGAGAAGAAAAGCCTTCTCGAGATGGCGACCGGCGACAAGCGGGGACAGGAGACGGTTATGCGGACAATCGAACAGGCCGCGAACGCCGCCGCAGGAATCAACGCGACCATCGCGCAGGTTCGCTCGGTCATCGAGAGAGCCGACGATGCTGTACTCGGCGACCGCGGCGCTCTCGCCACCCTCAATCGAATTCTCATCAACCTCGAAGAGAAGATGAAGCGGCTCGACGCGCTCGTGGACAACCTCGTCACGATGAGCAGCGACCTGCAGGGAAGCACGCAGGACATCGCCATCCTGCGCAAAGAGGTTGACGAAACGGTCTCGAGCGTCCGTATCCTCATTCAAGACCTCCGCAACAGTCTTCCGTTCGAACAGAAAAAGGAGATACAGCTGCCGTGAGATTTCGCTTCGTCACCATTCTTCTCCTCCTCACCGCCTGCTCCTCGAAACCGGCACCGATCTGGCAGGCGACTGCGCACACACAACTTGCCAACTATATCGAAAATTACCTCGCCGGCGACGACCGCTTCGCCGCCGCGCACTTCGACAAGGCGGTCGCCGAGATAGGCAAGACGGGCGATCCGACTCTCATGGGACGCGCTCTCCTTACGCGCTGCGCCCTCGAGACCGCATCGCTCGTCGGGAACGATTGTCCGATAGAGCCGTCGTTCGTCGCCGACCGCGAAAACGCCACCTATCATGCCTTCGTAACCGGACGCCCCCTCACAGCCGCCGATCTGCCGAAACGCTATCGCCCGGTCGCCGCGGCACTCGAAAAACGCGACGCACCGGCAACGAACGATGCAATCGTCGGCATGGATGACCCAGTGTCGCGTATCGTCGCAGTCGGGGTTGCCGTCCGCCGGGGAATCGAAGAGGCCGCGATCCTCGAAACAGGCGCCGCCACCGCATCGGCGCACGGGTGGAAACGCCCGCTTCTCGCTTATCTCCTGCGCCTCAAACAACTCTACGAGAGGGCGGGGAATCGCGCAGGCAGCACATCGGTCGAGGCACGAATCAAGGCTCTGATGGCGAATAACTCACCGGAATGACAATGGATATTTCTTGCCCGGCAAATTTGTTGCGATTTCCGCCGAACATGCTACAGAACTTTTCAGATCAGAGATTATCTGCGTGATAGGGAGAGGGTCGCATGACCGATGTGAAATTGACCGAGCGCGGCATCGAGGTGCGTGTTCCGCCGCTTCTGCGCGGGATGTCGGCACGCGAGTACTTCTCCTCGATCGAGTCGCAGATGCGGCAGACTTCCGGCGATATCTTTTTCGATTGCTCGTCGGCGACCATCATTGACTCGACGGCGCTCGGCAAAATCATCTTCATGGCGAAGGAACTGCGCCGCGAAAACCGGCGCGTCGTTTTCGAATCGTGCCCTCCCTCAATTCGTGAGTTCATTACACGGCTCAAGGCCGACCAATTCATAAATCTTTCATGAAACGGCCGCTCCTTCTTCTTGCCGGTTTCGATCCGACCGGCGGGGCGGGCCTGATCGCAGACGCCGTAACGGCGCGCGATCTCGGGTGTCATCCGCTCGGTGTTCCCTCAATGCTCACCGTACAGAACTCGCTCCGGTTCGAGAGCGCCGCAGCGGTCTCTCCGGAATACATCGCGCACGCCGTCGCGGCGCTCGCCGCCGAATTTTCCTTCGATACCGCGAAGGTCGGACTCGTGCCGGTCGGCGATGCGGCGTGGCTCGATACGGTCGGGACGCTTCTGCGCAACCGGTGCCGCCGCATCGTGGTTGACCCGGTCTTACGCCCTACGGCGGCAGCAGAAGGAACCCACCCCGGCGCTGCATTCCTTTCGTTCCTCACCGGCACCTTCATCACGCCGAACATCCACGAACTTGCGCTCCTTTCGAGATCGGCAGGCGTTGAAGAAAGCACGGTACCGACAACTGCCGCCGCGCTTGCAAGGCGCCTCAAC
>CALITV010000115.1 GCA_938048925.1 uncultured bacterium
ATGTGTGCCGATTTAGTGCGCGGAGCGGATGAGTTCATACACCTTCTCCGGCGGGTCGTTGAGGTTGTGACGAATGAGGACAAAGCGACTCTTCTGAATAAAATAGGCAACCTGTTCGCTGAGCACCCGTGTCGTGCGCAGACTCCAGTGAGGAAAAAATATTTGTTGCTGTTCTATGAAAAAGCGCCATACCGCGTCTTTGTCGGGGAAAAGGGAGAGCGACGAAGGAGCCGACCACTCTTTTTCGAGAAGAGCGACGAACGAAACCTTTTGAGCAGACAACGGAAAAGGAAAAGTTCCCGTCGCAGTAACCTTTCTCCAGTCACAGAAGGGGGTGCTGAAGACGCACAACCCCGCGGTGTCGGGCTGCACAAGGGAAAGGTCGTCGTTCCCGCATCGGAAAAAGGGGGCAAGTTTGTGTACGAGCGTGCTCTTCCCGCTTCCGCTGACTCCGGTGAGGAGGAAAGAAAAAGCATCGTTCACGAGAAGCGCCGCATGAAAAAGAAAGCCGATCTTCTCTTGGAGAAGGAATGAGACCATACATTTTTTTACCATTTCATTGATGGTCGCCGGATTATCGTGATGACGAACGGGGATTACGCAGGTTGCGGTCTCTTCTTCGTAGCGATAGCTGAGCGCATCGGGAGAAAACTGCACGCTCAGCGTCGGTGCTGTGCGGGAAGGTCCTTCCGAAGAAAACGCGGCAAAAAGGGGAGAAATCGCCGTGTCACTTTCGATGAGGAGGGGACCGATGCGGAAAAGAGGCACCGAAAGAGCACCTATTATACCGGTTGTTCTCCGGGACCATCGCACTCGAACTCGCCGGTCGTGCACCCTTGGGAAGGACCGTAGAGGGAGAGTCTAAAGGAACTCTCTTCGAGTATGACAGGTTTTTGATAGGTCATCTCTCACTCCTATGGCTTACGGTAAAATACGCAGTCGCCTTTTCCGCTGGTCCGGTCACAAACGAAGAGTCCGTTCTCGACAACCGCCACGCTGGCCGACGCGGAGGCAATAGGCTTCTGAATGTATACCGAAGGATGCGCGGTCAACAGGTGGGCGGTTCCGCTCAATAGGTATTGGGCATAGGCGCCGGTGAGGAAGATATCTTCCTTCCCGTCGCCATCGAGGTCGCGCATCTGGCCGGTGCAGTTGCTGGCAAGGGTCCCATTGGTGCCCTCGTTGCCCAGCAGTTCGGTAAGAATGGCGCTGTGGGTTATCTTGTTGACCCCTTCGGTCCACGATGAAGGAATCGTAAGGCCGCCAGCCCCTCCCCAGTAGAAATAGAGAACATCCACCGCAACGATACCGAGATCGTCATAGGTGTCTCCCGAAATGTTGCCGGAAAACGACTTGCGCACTGCATTGTTGCCGAATACCGTGAAGTTATAGGTTACGGTGCCGCCGACCGGGGAGGTGCTGCCGTAGAAGACCGCAATCTTCGTGGGGGAGTCGCGGGTTCCGGCAATAAAGTCGCCAGAGGCGTCGCCGTTGAGGTTGCCCGCCTTGCGGATGCCGGAACCGAAACGGTCGCCGGCTGCTGCGCCGATATAGGTCACATCACTGACGGCAAGATCGGTTGCGTTGGTGCTGCCGAAGAAGATATCCACCTTACCGGTGTTGCTGTTATAGGTGTTCTGTCCGACGGCGAAATCCTCGATCCCGTCGCCGTTGAAATCGCCGACCGCCTCGATCTCGCTGATGGCGTCTGATGTCGTTATCTTGCTGCCGGTGCGCGTCGTGGTGATGCCAGTTGCGGTGCCGGCAAAGAGATGAATCTCGTTTGGCGCCGCATAGACGAGCACATCTTTGAATCCATCACCGTTAAAGTCGCCGCCGTTGGAAACATAGAGCCCGAAATTGGTGCCAGCGTCGGCCGGTTTTATCAGTTCGACCACCGATGGGATACCGGTGCCGGTATTGCTGAGGAAAACCGAGACCTTCTGGAGGCGCACATCGCTGAAGATCATGTCGGTACTCCCATCGCCGTTGAGGTCGCCGATGTATTTCATCTGTCCGGGGTGAGTCTGACCGTCGTTGGCCGGCGCTATGAGTTCGGTTGGTATCAACTCGAGGACTCCCTTGTCCACGACATTACTAGACAAGAGCGGTGAGAAGTTTGTTGCAAGTATCGTGCCATCCTGCGCGTAGATGCCGTCGCTCGCGCGTACCGCAAAACAGTAAGGATCGCCGTTCCGGTGGATGTCGGCCGTCACCGTGTTGGCGGCGTTTGCGCGTTTTTTCAAGTAAAACCGGTAACTCTGCGCCTCGCCTGCCGCCTTTGGCTCGACGAAGCCCTCGCTGTTGAGTGACGGATCGGCTACCGCGTAGTCGGTAAGCGGGATCACCGCCACATCGGTGTCGAAGGTGCTTTCGCTGTCGTCGAGCGAACAGGCCCCGCCATACGCCTCATATTTTACCTGATATTCATAGGGGCGGTTCTGGAACGCTCCTCCGTATGCCGAATTGTTCCCACTCACCGCATTCCACTGCACCAAGGCCTCGCCGCGCGCCGCGTCGGTCGCCACGACCGGCGTTATCGCCTCGGGTCGTTCGAGGTTGACATGGATCCAGATCGTTCGTTCGAAGGTGTTCCCCGACGGCTGCTCAATGACAGTTACTTTCATCTCGATGTCGGTCTGGCCGCCGATGACGCTGTCTTCGAACGAGAGGTCGGTGAATTCGGCAACCATCTCGCCGCTCTTCTCGGCTATCGTTACGGTGGTAGAGCCACCAATTGCACCGACAGGGCTTACGGCGGTCAGTGTTACCGTGCCGTGGGTCGAGTAACCGGAAACTGCCTCGATACCGCCAAAGACGAAAATGAGACGATGGGGAGAACCCTCGTTGAGTTCGAGGGTGCCGGTAGTGTCGTGGTCGGTATCGTCGTCGAAGCCGTAGCCGATTTCCCAGATGTCGGTGCCGTGAACATAAGGCGCCGGATTCAGGTCGGCAGGGTCGAGCGTCGGTTTGGTGATGTCGGCGCGCACATAGTAGGTGTCGGTCGCCGGCATGACGCCGTTGTGGACGGTGAGGGTGAGTGTGTTCTCGACACCGCCGGTGGTGAGCGTCACCGCGGCGAAATCGGCGCGGCCATCGGTGACGACTACGGGGCCGTAGGTGGTGGAACTGTTGACCAACAGCGTAGCAGTGCCGCCGTTGGGCGCATCGGTGCGGACATAGAGGTCGTAGGTGCCCGTCCCGTCATCGGCATTGAGCCATGTCGGGCTTGCTTGTTTCCCGTTTATCAGTTTGTCGTTGGCCGCGAGGTAGAGCGAAGAGCAGGCCACAGTGGTTTCTACCTCGACATCAACCGTTCCCGATTCGAACACATTGAGGTGATCGTCGGTGACGGTGACCATGAGCCGCCAGAAGCCGTCACCGAGCCGGAGGTAGGAACCGTCGTTCGGGAAGGTCTGATTGTCGCCGTCGGCCGTTGCGGTAAAGCCATTCCATATCTTGCGGGCCCGTGCCGCATCCTCGACACCGCCGATGGCCGTTATCGGAATCGCGGTGATATCTATCGTCGAGGCGGTACCGGTCGGTGTGGCGAGTTTGGTGAGATCGAGTTTGAGGGTGAACTGGACGCCGCTCGAAGAGGGATCCTCGTCTTTCGTGTCGTCGAGCACGAGGGCTGGGGTTGGATAGGCGATCACCGCTTGCGGTACAATGGGATCGACCTCGTAGAGACGGCTCGCGACACGGGTGTTACCGTAAGCGTCCTGCACCGTTACCTCGAATTTATGCCGATTGTAGGCGAGCGGCGCGAACGGATCGCTCGATGCATCGAGATCGATGGTTATCTCCGTGCCGTTTATCGCCATCTCGGCCGCAAGGTAGGTATAAACGCCGAGTTCGTCGAAGTCTTGATAATCATAAACAAAGTGCTTCACCACGGGGGCAGCGCCGTTCCAGTCGCCGGTGATTTTGAACTTGAGTTGCTGGCCGGTGAGTTTGTCGAACCCGTTGACGATGCCGTCGCGGGCGGTGAGCCAGAGTGCGTGTCCCGGCGTCGCGCCGGTCGGCCCTTGGAAAAGGACGGCAGGCGGCATGGTGTCTACCGCAACAACTGCCCCCGCCTCGTCGGAAAGGTTGCCGTTACAGTCGGTGAGTGTCGCCGCGAGACTATTAAGCCCCTCCGGGAGGGTGATACTGGTAAAGGTGGCGGTTTTGTCCCCGGCAACCGTTGCGGTGTAAAGTGTGCCGCTCGTTTTGTTGCGGAGTGTTACGGTGCGGCCGATGTCTATACCGTCCTGTATGACGACGACGATCGTTGCCTGCATACCGTTGGCGATGATGCCGTCGAGATCTTCGGCGGCGACGAGGGTGTTGTCGTGATTCGCGTCGTTGACGATGGTAAACGAGGTGACGACCGGCTTGTTGCGGTCAACCGTGAAGTTCCGCTGGGTCGCCGGCAGGGTGGTCAGGTTGTCGGTGTAGCGGTCAATGTCGTCAACACCGTCGTGCACCTTCGCGTAGAGTTTGTAAGAGCCGCACTTGTCGGGAAGGTCGAACGGTATCGCGATATCCTCGGTGGCGTTACACAGCGAACCGGCGGTTGACTTCTCGGCTATCTTCTCGTTCGTGTCGGCGTCCCAGATTTCGACCGTTTCTCCCGGTTCGAGATTCCGAGTCCGGAAAATGAATGTTGGCACCGGCGATCCCGCTTTGTAGGTGGTGCCATCCGGCGGGAGGTACCACCGGAAGGTCGGGTCGGTGGTGTTCAGCGTTATCGTGGTCGAAGCGTTATCGTTGTTACCGACGGCGTCGGTTGCGGTGACGGTGAGCGTGTAGGTGCCGTCTCCGGCATCGAGCGTGTAATCGTAGGAATTGGTACAGTCGTTTTCTTCTGAACCGCCGCCCGGTTTGTCGAAACGGCAGGTTATCGTCGTTGCTCCGGTGACGGTGAAGGTGAAGGCGCCGTTCGTCCGACGGGTGCACGGGGCGGCCGGATCAATGACGATCATCGGTGGTGTGGTGTCCACCGTGATGGTGAATGATCCGCTCGCCGACCAGTTGCCGGCGGCGTCTCGTGCCTGCACGAAAAGGGTGTGGTCGCCCTCGCCGAGCGGCGCGCCGGGGGTGTAGGTAGTCTCGGTCGTGGAGGCCCAGTTGGCGCCGTCCACGAAGGAGTAGCGGTATTCGACGGCGTCGAGTATCGCGTTCCATGTCCATGTCGGTGTCGTGTCGTTCGTCGGCGTGTCGCCGGTGACGACCGGCGCATCGGGGGCGGTGAGGTCAACGGTTATCGTGAACGATCCGCTCGCCGACCAGTTGCCGGCGGCATCGCGCGCCTGCACGAAGAGGGCGTAATCGCCCTCGCCGAGCGGCGCGTCGGGGGTGTAGGCGGTGTCGGTCGTCGTGGTCCAGTTCGTCTCGTCGAAACTCCAGCGGTATTCG
>CALITV010000116.1 GCA_938048925.1 uncultured bacterium
GGCGGGAACCGAGTTGAATGTCGGGTCGGCGGTCGTCCAAGCGGCCCCGGTGTGTGCCTCTATCCATTGATGAAAGAAAAAACGGCCATCGTCGCTGAGGACGAGGCCATATAAGTTGCGCGCCGGAATGCCGAGGGCGCGCAGCAGCGCAACGGCGAGGACGGCGTGTTCGGTGCAATCGCCGGCGCGCGCCGCGAGCGTTTCGCTCGCCGAGAGATTTCCATGCCGATAGTTCTTGTCGCTGATGTGACGATTGACGAAAGAAATCACCTCACGCAGAACCCGGGCGCGGTCGGTGATCCCTTTCCACCGAGCCGCCGCTTTGAGCACCGCCGGGTCGTCCTTGTTCTCATAAATCGTCGCCGCGAGATCGTCGGGGCCGAAGGTTCCGGGGCACGGACCGGCGGCGATCGTCACGGTAAGCGTCGCGCCGCCGCGTTCTTTTGCCGTTTGGCCGCAGGCATCGGGTATCGGGGGGATAGTGCCGCCTATCTGCACCGTGATGCGTCGCGCCTCGCGCGGACGCGCGACCCGGAGGCCGTTGTTCGGTAACGCGGTGGCTGTGAGGATGTCGCGGGGCGGTTGGGAAAGGGAGGTGGATTTTTTCACATCGTTCTCAGTGCGGAGATGGTAGGCGATCATTCCACCGTTCATAATGGTGGAGATGACCACCGGGCCGCGCACCGAAAAGAGAAGCGAAACCCCTTCGTAGTTCACGCTCACCTCAATCATGTCGCCGGATCGGCGTCCCTCGAAAGAGACGGTTCGCTCGGCGACCCCTTCCTCCGAAATCGTCGGGATTGAGCCCTTGCCGACAAAGAAGTCGTTGGGATATTTTCGAAAAAGCATACCGAAGAAGACGCTCTCTTTGGTTAGCGCCAAGCGTTTTTTCTCGACGGCTCCGCCTTTTTCGGTTGTGACAACGAGATGTTCGCCCTCCCGAGAAGCGGTGGTGGTGAGTGTTCCGCCCCCCTCGTTGCGGGTGACGCGAAGCGAGCGGGGGAGATAGGTGCCGCAGTCGGCTTCGATGATGCTCGTCGTGCCAATCGCGAGTTCGCTCTCGCCGCGTGGTATCGTAAGCCGCAAGGTGCTCGTAAGCCGCACGATACAGAGGTCGTTCTCGATGACCTCTTCCCATGTGTCATCAACCGTGCCGACCGGCATGCTGGCCATTGTCACCTCATAACGGTAGTGCTCACGTGGCGCGGCATGCAGAGAAGGAAGAAAGAGAAAACCGATGGAGAGAAGAAAGGAAAAGAATGTCCGAGGGATGAGATCGGTGCTCCGGGCCGCGGTCACGACCTTACTGACCGGTGTAGGGATAGCAGGTCCCGTCAACAGTGTTAGTGGAGTTGTTCACCCAGTTTTCGAAGGTTCCCTCACCCCAGATGGGGGTATCGTGGCAGTAGGAGAGGTCGAACCTACAGACTTTGTCGAGGTAGGAAAGTTGGTTCTTGACGACGGCGTCACCCTGCCACTGAGGATTCTTGCGAGCGGGGAGGTTTTGGTTCCAAGTGATGAGGTTGACCACAATCCATTCTTGGGGGTGAATCACGAACTCGGTTCGGCTGAGCGGGTTCTCGTCGCTGTTTCCTTGATTGTCTCCGTCGCGAGGTGCGCGGTCTCCATCAACGAATATCTCGACCCGTGCGTGCGCCGCGTGGTGACTACCGCCCGGCTGACAGGCCGACTGATCCTCGTCCTTGAGATTTTGACATCGGTTGTAGTTGACCACGACGAGGTAGTCATCGGAAAAAGGATTTACATCGGGTTTTCCGTCCTTAGGAGTGGTGTCCTCGATAGGCCCGAGGTTTATCGTCTCGGGACTCGTATAATCGGCGCCGCCCCATGTGTTGTCGAGGTCGAGCGAGGCGTGCCACGCGATAGTCTGATAATCGCCATTGCAATCACCAGTCCACATGAACTTGCCGTTGTTGCCGAGGTCGTTGAAGTGACAATCATCGTGCGTGTTCGAGCCGGGGAGGGTTGAGGTCTTCATCGCGGTGCACATGAGACCGTCGGCTCCAACAGGGATGCCGCAGGCATCCATCCCCTGTTTCTTGATCAAATGTACATCGAGGTCAACGGCGATACCCTCGCGCCGGTCGAGCGACGCGACGGTCGGTAGGCCTTCTTTCCAAGTAAGTTGCACCATCACGCGTGCGCGGGGGATGATATTCGGCGCGTCTATTCTGTTCGCTTCTTCGCTCTCGAGGTCGGTCTGTTTGTCTATCGTTACAGCGGAGACCTTCACCTTGTAGTATATCTCTTTGCTTCCCTTGCGCACCGGCGTGATCATGTGTGCTCGGAACGAGGCGAGCGTCGGGTCCTCGTTGCCGCACGCCGAATACCACATGCCTTCGCCGCCGTCTATGATATTGTCGAGGGAGATGCGTGTCTCTTCGGTGAGCGGGGTCGGTGTCTCGACGAGTTCCCAGCGGAATTTGAGGCAATAGAAGTCCTGCCAGTTCGGCAGACAGCACTTGTTCACGAATTCCTGTGAGGTCATTGTATTGGCGCTGCTTCCGACCGAGTCGGAGATGAGTTTGGTTTCGCATTCTTGAATGGTCGCCGCGTCAATGTCGTCGCGCCGCGGGCAGGTAAGGTGGACATCCATGTTGACCGGGTCCTGA
>CALITV010000117.1 GCA_938048925.1 uncultured bacterium
TTGTTGAGGGAAGTATCATTCAACTCCTCGACCAATCCCGCGACGGCACCCTCTATGCGATGACCGATATCTCGACGGGACACGGCATCCTCTACCGCATCGAGAATGGCGTCGGCGTAAAAATCGAGTTGCCGGGCGACCCTCCCCTTTTATCGTTCGCCGCAGTGACTGACGACAACATTTGGGTCGGTGGCGTCAACGCCCTCTACCACTGGGATGGAATCGCATGGACGACGACCCTCCCCGCCGACCTGACCGACCGCGGACTTCCTCCCGGCGAAAGTGAGGTTTATCTCACGCGCATCTTCGCGCTCGACCCGGAGAACATCTGGATACTCGGCGTGTCGCCCGACGGCGCCACTGCCTATGTCTTCTCCTATGATGGAACAAAATGGGTGAACGACGCCCGCTCCTCGCTCTCAGGCGAACTTGCCTTCACCGATGTCTGGGCAACCGACCAACAGAACGCCTACCTCACCCTCTCGACCGAAGGATGGATATACCATTACAAAAATCTCGGTGCAACCGGCATGATAGATGCCGTGACCGCCCCCGCCGCGACTCCTTTTAGCGCAATAACGGGCCGGGCCGGCGAAGAAATGCGCGTGTTCGGCCACAACGGGAGCATCCTGCGCAAGGATTTCTAGCGATTGTTTCTTTCTCTTACCTTCTTGATCCGGTCTTCTTGACTCTCGCCGTTTTGTTGCTATACAGATTATTGCTATTAGCAAGATGGAGGCATATCATGGAAAAGCTGACTAAGGAAACCTTCAAACAAAAGGTTTTCGACTACGAGAAAAACACCGAGTGGAAATTTGCCGGCTCCCGTCCCGCGATCGTTGATTTCTATGCCGACTGGTGCGGCCCCTGCCGCGCGGTGGCGCCTATCCTTGCCGAACTTGCCGAGCAGTATGACGGCAAGGTGGACATTTACAAAGTGAACACCGACGAAGAGCAAGAGCTGGCGGCGGTGTTCGGCATTCGCTCGATCCCCTCGATTCTCTTCATTCCGCTGAACGAAAAGCCGCAAATGGCCATGGGTGCTCTTCCCAAGAACGCTCTGACCGACGCCATCGAGAAGGTGCTCCTCAAGAACACGAACGCCTGAGGAACGCGCCACTTCAAACGCTGCCTCTCGTTGACTTATCCCGCCGTTCTTGTTATGTTAGCCACGGCAACGGCATAACGACGACCGGAGAAATGTATCATGAACGATTATCTTTTTCGCGAAATCTCACCGAAAGAACTCACAGACAACTTCTTCGTCGCGTTCGACGACGAGTGGGCGCTCCTCGCGGCAGGCGACAAAAAGAAGGCCAACATGATGACGATCGGCTGGGCGACCGCCGGCATCCTTTGGAAACGGCCGGTCATAGCCGTTTTCGTGCGGCCACATCGCTACACCTACGGGTTTATGGAAAAGGCACCGCGATTCTCGGTCGCCTTCCTCGAAAAACGATACCGGAGCGCCCTCAACTTCTGCGGCTCGACCTCGGGAAAAGACCGCGACAAAATAAGAGAATCGGGACTCACCCTCCTCCATGACAATGATGTCCCCTACTTTGCCGAATCGCGACTCGTCTTTCTCTGCCGCACAATCTATCGCCACGACATCACGCCGATGAACTTCCTCGATCCGACGATCGAAGAAAACTATCCGGCGAAAGACTACCACCGGATGTATGTCGGCCAGATAGAGAAGGTCCTCGTCAAACGCGATGACCAGCCATCTCCCCAGAAAAATTGATTTGCCTTACTGCGCCGCTACACTAATAACTCGTCATGACTATGTGAGGAGGGCGTCATGTCCTACAAAGCCGAATTAGTGGCGTTCGCGAAGAACATTCGGACGCTTCAGAAGTACCTGCGCAGCCGCGACACGGTGCGGCAGTCGCTCGTCGTCCCGTTTTTCAAGATCCTCGGGTGGGATGTCTACAACCCCGGCGAATTCATGGCAGGATTTCCGGTCGAGTCGCCGCACGGCAGAACGCTCGTAGCCGACTTTGCGGTGCTCCGCAACGAGACACCGGTCATTCTGGTTCAGACATACTTCGGCACCGAAGAACCGGCGGAAGAGCAGGCGATGCTCGCGGCGCTTTTCCGTCTTGTACCGGGAGACAAAGTCGCCGTCCTCACCAACGGCGTTGATTGGAAATTCTTCGCCGACGGTGCCGAACCGGGTGTTATGGATCCTGCTCCCTATCTCGTTCTAAATCTCGGCGAGAAAACACGCGCCGAGGACCTTGCGCCGCTCGACGCCTATCACAAGGAGGTTTTCGATCTCGCGGCCATCCTCGCACCGCTCCGGCTCACTATCTACGAAAAGAAAATCGCCGACTACTTCGTTGCCCAACGAACCGCGGCGACCGCCGACCGTGAACTCATTGATTTCATTATTCGCAGGATTTACGAAGGAGAACCCTCTTCCCCGGCACGCGAGAAACTCGCCGCATGGATCGTAAACGCCTTTGCCGTGATACCGCCCAAGAACGGCGCCGCCCCGGCGGCCGCCCCGGCCACTGCGGCGACGCCGGCCACAGAACCGCTCGAAGAACTCGAGATCGTTCGCCCGGTCAACACCGCCGCCCCGGCCGCAGAGGCCGGATCATTGCCGATTGAAGGACGCCTCACCGTCATCGCCGGAGAGGACAAAGGAAAATCGGCCGCCATCAGATCGGCCGAGTTCATCGTGGGGCGCAATCTCGATCTCGACCTCGTTCTCGCCGACCCCTCCGTATCGCGGCGCCATTTCCGGATATTCTTCGAGAACGGCGCCTTTTGGGCCGAAGACCTCGGAAGCGGCAACAAGATAAAGGTAAACGGCGTCAAAACGACCCAGCGGAAACAACTCGCCCACAACGATGTTATTCAGGCGGGAAACACGACTCTTCGCTTCGAAACAACACGCTAACACATGCGTCGGAAAAACAGTCGCCTGCCCTATCAGACCGTCCGATCCGGCGGCGGCGGCGGCGGCGGCGGGTTGGGGGAATCGGGGGGACTCGGAGGCGGATCGGGGCTGAGACCGTAGGCGAGCGCACCTTCGTAGGCAGACACCTGATGCCCCGGCATTCCGAGACCGATCGCCGCAGCCAGCGCGACGGTAATGACGAGAACCTTCATCGTGACGATGTCCGTTCCGTTAATCAACACGACCTCAGTATAGAACACAAAAAACGGCAAGTCAATGACCGGTGGTAAAAAAGTTCCTTTGATTTTCGTTTCCTTTTTTGATAGCGTCAGGTGACAGGAACGGTGCGAAAGCGATTCATGACGGAACAATCTTTTCAAAAAGCGCTCGACACCCCGGTCATGGAACAGTATCGCATATGCAAAGAACAGTACCCCGATGCCATCCTTCTGTTCCGACTCGGCGATTTCTATGAGATGTTCTTCGACGATGCGGTGACGGCGTCGGAGATTCTCGGTCTTACCCTCACCTCGCGCCACAAAGAAGCAGGGATTCCTATGGCCGGTGTCCCTTATCACAGTGTAGACGGCTATATCCGCAAACTACTCGACGCCGGCAAGAAGGTCGCCCTTTGCGAACAGATGGAGAAGGCCGACAAGAAAAAGAAGATGATTGCGCGCGAGGTGGTCCGTATCTTTACTCCGGGCACCGTCGTCGAAGAGGAAGCGCTCGACGAGGCACGCCCCAACTATCTCCTTGCCGCCACCGTCCAGAAAGAAACGGCGGCCCTCGTGTGGTGCGATGTCTCGTGCGGCGATGTTTTCTTTGCCCTTGTCGAGACGGCTCGTCTTTCCGACACCGTCCGGTCGCTCGCCCCTGCCGAGATCATCGCACCGACGGAGATACCTGCCATCGCCGCCACCGTGGCCGCCACACCGCAGGAGAGCGCCCCTCTTTCCACGCAAGCCGCGCTCTATCTGGGGCGGTCCTGCCGGCTAACTGAACAAAACGCCGCGCTGGGCGATGCACTGCGCCTTCTCATCGGCTACCTCGACCGCCTCTACTTCGGCAAGTTCCCGCCGCTTCGTGACCCTCAGCCGGGGCGCGACGCCCGCTACATGCTACTCGACAGCAATACCGTCGCGAATCTCGAACTGGATCAGACGCTCATCGGCGGTGAGCGGGTCGGTTCTCTGCTTTGGGCGATAGACCGCACGATGACCGTCATGGGACGACGGCTCCTCCGCAACGTGGTTCTTTCGCCGCTCCGCGACCGCGACGAGATAGTCCGCCGCCTCGACACCGTGGAGCAGATATTCGAGCACTCCGCGCTCCGCCGACAGATGCGCGAAATTCTCCGCTCCGTCAAAGACATCGAGCGGACTCTTGCGCGCCTGCTGGTCAAACGGGGCGGACCGCGCGAGGTTGTCGCGCTCTGCTCGTCACTCGAAGCGGTGCTCTCCCTGCGCGCTCTTCTCCGTGAAAGCAAAGAACAACTCACCGCACTCGCCCCGCTCATGGACTCGTTCGATCTTTCGCTCGACGATATCCGCCGGTGGCGCGAAACCTTCCGCGAAGAGCAACCCCTCAACTGGCGTGAGGGCGGATTCGTGCGCCCCGAACACTCCACGGAAACGGCGCGGCTCGACCGTCTCGTTCACGACTCGAAGGGGCTTCTTCTCGAACTCGAGGAGCGGGAACGGAAAACGAGCGGGATCCCGTCGCTCAAATTGGGCTACACCCGGGTGTTCGGTTACTACCTCGAGGTAAGCAAACGGTTCGCCGACAAGGTGCCGTCGCACTATATCCGCAAGCAGACTACGGTGAACGGTGAACGCTACTTCACCACCGAACTCAAAGAACTTGAAGAAACCATCCTCACGGCGCGGGAGCGCCTCGTCGAAGAGGAACTGCGCGTCCTCGAAGAAACGATAACCGTCATCGCGGCGCGGGAAGCGGAAATTCAGGCGGCCGCCCGCTTCGCCGCGTGGTGCGACCTTTTCGCCTCTTTTGCCGAACTCGCAGCAACAAACGGCTGGGAGCGCCCCGGAATCACCGATGAGGCGGGCATCGCAATAACGGAGGGACGCCATCCGGTCGTCGAACAGATACTCGGACCGGGGCGCTATGTCCCCGCCTCTCTCGTCATAGGAGACGCCGCCAGTCGCCTCAACATCATCACTGGACCGAACATGGGCGGCAAATCTACGCTCATGCGGGCGGTGGCGCTCATCACGCTTCTTGCCCAGTGCGGGTCGTTCGTGCCGGCAAAAAATGCGCGCATCGGCATCGTGGACGCCATCTTCACGCGGGTCGGCGCCTCCGACAATCTCGCCCGCGG
>CALITV010000118.1 GCA_938048925.1 uncultured bacterium
GTAACGGCGGCGATCCCCAGACGTTCCCCTAGCATCTCTTTTCCTCCTAGTTCAGAACCCGTGTTCGGCGAGTTTCTTCAACCGTTCCCAGCGGAACTTCACATCCTCCTGCAAAAGAGCGTTGAGCCGCTCCGCCTCGGCGGGGAACTGTTTGAAGAGCGTCTTGAAGCGCACCTCGTTCTCGACGATTTCCTTTACGGGATGGGTCGGCTCTTTCATGTCGAGTTGGAGCGGGTTCTTTCCTTCGGTGCGAAGCGCCGGATTATAGCGGTAGAGCGGCCAGAGGCCCGTCTCGACGGCGAGTTTCATCTCCTTCTGTGAGTGGCTCATGTCTATGCCGTGGTTGATGCAGGGGCAGTAGGCGATGACGACCGAGGGGCCGTCGTATTTTTCCGCTTCGAGCATCGCCTTGAGCGTCTGGTTCTGGTTGGCCCCCATCGCCACCGAGGCGACATAGATGTAGCCGTAGGTCATCGAGAGAAGGCCGAGGTCCTTCTTGCGCGTCTTCTTGCCGCTCGTCGCGAAACGGGCAACCTGCCCGAACTGCGATGCCTTCGATGCCTGACCCCCAGTGTTCGAATAGACTTCGGTGTCGAGAACGAGCACATTGATATCCTCGCCCGATGCGAGCACATGGTCGAGGCCGCCGTAACCGATGTCGTAGGCCCAGCCGTCGCCGCCGATGATCCAAACCGACTTCTTGACGAGGTAGTCCTTGAGATCGAGCAGTTCCTCGATGAGCGGGCTGTCGCAGTGCTCGCGGATGAGCGCCTCTTCGATCTTCGGTGCGAGTTTGCGGGTTTTTTCGGCATCCTTCTTGTTCGCTATCCACTCGTTGAAGAGTTGTTTGGTCGCCGCAGCGAGTTCGCATCCGCAGGTGCAGTCCTCGCCCTCCTTACACCCGCAGTCGCAGTCGTCGTCACAGTCGCACTTGAGTTCGAGGAGTTTCTTCATGAGCATCTCGATCCGGTCGCGCTTTTGGCGTATCGCAAGCGCCATGCCATAGCCGTGCTCGGCGTTGTCTTCGAAAAGCGAGTTGGCCCACGCCGGCCCCAATCCTTCGTGATTCTTCGTGTAGGGACAGGTCGGCGCGGTGCCGCCGTAGATCGAGGAACAGCCGGTCGCGTTCGAGATGACCATCCGGTCGCCGAACAACTGGGTGAGCAGTTTGATGTAGGGCGTTTCGCCGCAGCCGGCGCACGCGCCGGAGAATTCGAAGAGCGGCTGACGGAACTGCGATCCGGTGACCGTATCGGGCTTCATGACTTCGTCGCGCACCGGTATCGTGATGGCGAAGTCGTTGTTCACCGCCTCTTCCTCGACGATCTCATCGAAGAATACCATCTCGAGCGCCTTCTTCGGCGCGGGGCAAACATCGGCACAGTTGCCGCAGCCTTGGCAATCCATCGGATAGACCTGCATGCGGTATTCGTAGCCGTCGAGCGCCTTGTTCTTGGGTTTTATCGTCACGAAACTCTCGGGGGCGTCCCGCTTCTCTTCGGGGGTCACGAGAACCGGCCGTATCGCGGCGTGCGGACAGACAAAGGAGCACTGATTGCAGGCGATGCAGTTTTCATGCTTCCATTTCGGCAGTTTTATCGCGACGCCGCGTTTCTCGAACTTCGCGGTGCCGGTCGGGAATGAGCCGTCGGGATTGAAACAAGACGAGGGCAGGCGGTCGCCCTTCATGCGGGCGATGCTACCGACGACCGTCTCGACGAACCACTGCTCGTGCTCGTCTCCGTAGGGTTCATGCACTTTCTTGATGTCTATCTCGGTGTCCTCCGCTTCGGCCCATTTTTTGGTATCGTATTTTACCTCGTGGAGCGCCGCCGCCGCCTTGTCTATCGCTGTATGGTTCATCTTGACGACATCCTCGCCCTTCTTGCCGTAGGTTTTTTCCACGGCCTTCTTGAGCAAGGTAATCGCCTTCTCGAACGGCAGAACGCCTGAGAGTTTGAAGAAGGCGGTTTGCATGACCATGTTGATGCGGCCGCCGAGTCCCACCTCTTCGGCGATCTTGACAGCGTCTATGATGTAGAATTTTGCCTTCTTCTTTGCGAGGTCGTGTTTGAGTGATGCGGGCAGTTTTTCGTCGAGTTCCTTTTCGCTCCAATGGGTGTTGAGGACAAAGGTGCCGCCCGGCTTGAGCCCTTCGGTGAGGTCGTAGAGATAGACATAGGGCTGGCGGTGGCAGGCGATATAGTCGGCGTCGGTCAGCAGATAGGCCGAGCGGATCGGCTGCGGTCCGAAACGAAGGTGCGAAACGGTGACACCGCCCGATTTCTTGGAGTCGTATTGGAAGTAGCCTTGCGCATAGAGATCGGTGTTGTCGCCGATGATCTTGATGGCGTCCTTGTTCGCGCCGACGGTGCCGTCTGAGCCGAAGCCCCAGAACTTTGCCTGCGTCGTTCCGGCGGGCATGGTGTCGAGCATTTCGTAGGGGAGCGAGGTGAACGAAACATCGTCGGTGATGCCGACGGTGAAGTTGTGTTGGGGCTGGCGGCTCTTGAGGTTGTCGAAGACCGCCTTGACCATGCCGGGGGTGAACTCTTTCGAGGAAAGACCGTAGCGACCGCCGACCACCGTGATGTCCTCTCCCTGTTCGTAGAGGACCGTCGTCACATCCTTGTAGAGCGGTTCACCTTCGGCGCCCGGTTCCTTAGTGCGGTCGAGAACCGCGATAGCGCGGACGGTGTGCGGTAGCGCCCGCAGAAGGTGTTCCGGTGAGAAGGGACGGTAGAGGCGTACTTTGATAAGGCCGACCTTTTCGCCTTTTTCCATGAGATGGCAGATGGTTTCTTCGATCGTCTCGCAGCCAGATCCCATCGCGATGATGACCCGATCGGCCTCGGGATGGCCGACATAGTCGAACAGGTGGTAACGACGGCCGGTAATGGAGAACACTTTTTCCATCTCTTCCTGCACGATCTGTGGAACGGCATCGTAATAGGGGTTGCAGGTCTCGCGCGCTTGGAAGAAGATGTCGGGGTTCTGCGCGGTCCCTTTCATGACGGGGCGCTCGGGGCGCAGGGCACGCTCTTTGAAGGCCGCGATCGCGTCGTAATCTACGATTTTCTTGATGTCCTCATAGTCTATCATCGCGATTTTGTTTACCTCGTGGCTCGTGCGGAAGCCGTCGAAGAAGTGGATGAAGGGAAGACTCGCCCGAATGGCCGACAGGTGGGCGACGAGCCCAAGGTCTTGCGCTTCCTGCACAGAGTTCGAGGAGAGCAGGCAGGCGCCGGTCTGACGGCACGCCATCACATCGCTGTGGTCGCCGAATATCGAAAGGGCGTGGCTCGCCACGGTGCGCGCCGAGACATGGAACACGCCCGGCAACAGTTCGGCCGCGATCTTATAGAGGTTCGGGATCATCAGCAGGAGACCCTGCGACGCGGTGTAGGTGGTAGTGAGCGCGCCGGCCGAGAGAGAACCGTGGACCGCGCCCGAGGCGCCGCCTTCCGATTGCATTTCGGTTACGATGACCCGTTCGCCGAAGATGTTCTCGCGCCCGTAGGCCGCCCACTCGTCGGCGTATTCGCCCATGTTGGAACTGGGGGTGATGGGATAAATCGCTGCCACCTCGGTCAGCGCGTAACTCGCGTGGGTCGCCGCCATGTTGCCGTCAATCGCCTTCATAATCTTGGGTGCCATGATGTATGCCTCCTAAAAGGTGCGGTTGTTCGTGCCGGCGTTCCATATCACGGAAGGGGGGCATTGGCAATTTTTTGCGAAAGAGAGGAACAGGGCCTCTCCTTCTTTCTGCGGTGCAGACGAGAGACCGATGTTTTGTTTTCGGTGGCCCTAGCAGTCGCGCTCGTTACAAACGCCGTCACCCGATTGGTCCTCGGTTGCGGCGTCGCAAACCCCGTTCTTGTTGAGGTCCCAGCACTCGAAGGTCGAAGGTCCGCTCGTTCCCTGCGCGCTCCATTTGAAGTTATCAATAAGGACCAACGAATCGAGTAA
>CALITV010000119.1 GCA_938048925.1 uncultured bacterium
TCACAGCAAAGGCATCGTTCACCGCGACATGAAACCCGAAAACATTCTCATCACCGCGAAAGACGAGATCTCGCCGTTCGTGAAGATAGTGGATTTCGGCATTTCGAAGATCATCGGCACCGGCGTTACCGCCCGCAAGGAGCGGACGCTCACCAAAGCAGGCGCCATCTTCGGGACACCGGAGTACATGTCGCCGGAGCAGGCGGGCGGCCAGCAGGTCGATACGCGCACCGACATCTACTCGTTGGGCATCATGATGTACGAGATGCTCACCGGAAAACTCCCCTTCACCGATCAGAACTATATGAAGGTGCTCCACAAACACCAGTATGAAATACCCGATCTTCCCTCTTCGAAAGAACCGAGCGTTCCTCCCGAGATGGACGCCATCGTGATGCGGTGTCTCGAGAAGAACGCGGCGAACCGATACCAGACGATGCTCGAACTGGTGGGAGACATCAAGAAGGTCTATACGAAATACGGGCTTGAGAAAAAACTGAGTCTCGCTTTCCTGCTCAACACGACGGTCGTGGTGCGCGCCGAGGGCGACGAACCCTCCGGCCCGCCGGAGCCGGCGCCGTCGGAGCGTGACATGCTCGTCATGCTCAATCAGGGAACGATCGCCGCAACGCGCAAAGGATGGTCGGACACCATCTCCGCGCCGCGCCGAAAGGCGACGCTTGTGACGATCGTCGTCATCGCGCTCCTCGCGCTCCTCGCCGGCATCCTCTTGTACCGCACCTTCGTGAGAAAGGAACCGACTCTCGTCGCCGAGCGAACGACCGATACCACCCCCAAGATCACCACTACCACCCCGGCATCCCCGGAGGAGAAGAAGATACCTCAGCCGCAGGTAAAACAGAAACCGTCACGGATTCCCCAAATAAAACAGGGGCAGGTCGCCGCCTCCTCGCGAACGACGATCTCTCTTACCGTAAACTCGAATGTCGTGGGGGTGACCGTGGTGGACAACGAAACGGGAAAGGTCTTGTGCACGACGCCGTGCAAAACGAAACTGCCCCGTGACAACAAGAGGATCATGGTACTCGGATTCAAGAAGGACGACTTCGACATCCGCCCCATGGCCATTTCGCTCGACCGCGATATGACGGTGAACATAGACCTCAAACAGACGCCCTAAGGGCGGAGGGATATCCATGTCAAAGAAGATCTTCGTACTCGACACCAATGTCATTCTTTCGGATCCGAAGGCCATTTTCAACTTCGAGGAGAACGACATCGTCATCCCGCTCGTCGTCATCGAGGAGATCGACAAGTTCAAGAAGGACATGAACCAGATCGGTCTCGCGGCCCGCGCCTTTGCCCGCTACATAGACGGCATCCGCAAGCGGGGGAGCCTTCTCGCCGGCGTCCAACTCAAAGAGGGCGGCACGATACGGATAGACATCGCCTCGAAGATGGATCTGCCAAATCTCGACCTCGGCGGTCCGGCGGCCGACAACATCATCCTTTCGAGCGCCTATCGCATGATGAAAGAAAACCCCGGCGTGCCGGTGGTTCTCGTCACCAAGGACATCAACATGCGCATCAAGGCCGATGCGCTCGGGATACAGGCCGAGACCTACAAGAACGAGACGGTCAACTTCAGCAGTCTGCACAAAGGGTTCGAGCCGATCGAGGTGCCGGGAGAACTCATAGACCGCATCCACCAGACGAAGAAACTGCCGCTCGACGATCCGATCGCCGAACCGCTCCGAAGAGGGTTCGCCAATCAGTTCTTCATGCTCAAGGACACGACGAACGAGCAACACCAGTCCATCGTGCGGATAGACCCTTTCGAGAAAGCGGTCGTTCCGCTCAAGCAGTACAAATCGGTCTGGGGCATTTCGGCTCGCAATGTGGGCCAGAAGATGGCACTCGACCTTCTGCTCGACGACCGGATAAAATTGGTGTCGCTCATCGGCATCGCCGGGACCGGCAAAACGCTTCTCGCCATCGCTTCGGGGCTCGTCAAGTGTCTCGACGAGGGGGTCTATACACGGATGCTCGTCGCGCGGCCGATTTATCCGATGGGACGCGACCTCGGCTATCTCCCCGGCACGGTGCAGGAAAAACTCAAGCCGTGGATGCAACCGGTGTTCGACAACCTCGAGTATCTGCTTGCCGGATACGATTCGACCAACTTCGGCAAGATGAACGACCTGCTCAACTCCGGGGTCATCGAGGTCGAGGCGCTCACCTATATCCGCGGCCGAAGCATTCCCGAGCAGTTCATCATCGTGGACGAGGCGCAGAACCTCACGCCGCACGAGGTGAAGGCCATCGTGTCACGCGTCGGCGAGAACACCAAGATCGTGCTGACCGGCGACCCGTTCCAGATAGACAATCCGTACATGAACGAATCGAGCAACGGTCTCTCCTACATCGTGGACCGCTTCAAGGATCTTCCCCTTGCGGGACACATGATGCTCGAAAAGGGGGAGCGATCGGCGCTCGCGAACGCGGCGGCGGAGTTGTTGTAAGAAACGATGCTCGTTGCACTCATCGCCGACATACACGGCAATCTTCCGGCGCTCGAAGCGGTTATCCGTCGTATTGTCGAGATACGCCCCGACCGCCTCTATTTCCTCGGTGATGCCGTCGGTTATGGGCCATGGCCTGCCGAATGCACCGAGATTATACGCCGCAATGTGCACGCCGGCGTCCTCGGCAATCACGATGCCGGCGTCGTAAGCCGCACCGATGTATCGAACTACTACGACGCCATCCGCTATGTCCTCGATTGGTCGCGGACTCAGATGACCGAGGAGCAGAAGGATTTCTTGAAGAACCTCAAACACCTATTCGTTGACGAAACCGAACTTATGCTCTGCTCTCATGGGTCACCGCGCGATCCGGAGCGCTTCGACTACCTCTACAGCAAGGAGACCGTCGGCGACCTTTATGAGGTAGAGCCGTTCCTCCGCCGCATCACCTTTGTCGCCCACTCCCATTTTTTCGGTTATTTCGTGCTTACCGGCGGCGGAAAGGTGATCGAACTCGACCTCGAATCGGGGTCCATCACCATTGATTTCCCCTACCCTTCGGTGTGCGTCGTCGGATCGGTGGGACAACCGCGCGATGGAGATCCGCGCGCCGGGTTCCTCACCTTCGACACCGATAAGATGGTGGTACAGGTTCACCGGGTCCCCTACGCGGTCGAGAAGACGATGGAGCAGATACGCAAACAGAAACTCCCGCGCACCTTCGCCGACCGCCTGCTGGAGGGACGCTGAATGTACTGGCGTTTCTTCCCGCAGCCCCAAGACTACGGAACGATACTCCTTCTCCAAGATCGTCTCCGCGACGAGGTGATCTCCGGCCGGTGGGCAGAAGGGGTTGTCCTTTTTCTCGAACACCGGCCGGTCTATACGCTCGGCATCCGCGGCATCGAATCACATATTCTCTTGCCACCGGCGGAGCGGGAACGGCGCGGCATCGCGCTCTACCGGACGCGGCGCGGCGGCGATGTGACCTACCACGGCCCCGGTCAACTGGTCATCTACCCGATACTCGATCTCCGTCGGTGTCGTTTCGGATCTGTGAAGGAGTTCGTAGTCTGGTGGGGAAGCGCTCTCGCCTCGTTGCTTCATCGCCATTATGGCGTCCCGGCGCGGTGGGACGAAAAAAGAACCGGCGTCTGGGTGGAACGGAACAAGATTGCCGCCGTAGGACTCCATGTCCGCCGCGGAGTCACCGCCCATGGGTTCGCCATCAACCTCGATCCCGATTTTACCGCCTTCGGAGGTATCGTGCCCTGCGGCATCACCGACGGCGGCGTCACCTCGATCAAACGGGAACGCGGTTACGCTCCCTCGCCGTACGAAATGACCCGGCACATCCTTGCGATGCTCGCCGAACGATACGGAGCCGATAACCTTAAGGAGTTTCCGCTATGAGGTTGAACATTTCCGTTCTTGCGACGGCACTTTTTATCGTCGCCTGCGCCACGAGCACACCGGCGCCGAAACCGGCGCCCGATTACCGCGAGGCAGCCGCGACCTACCTGCCGCTCGCCATTGGTGTTCAGTGGGTCTATGAGGTTGACTATCTCGGGCAGAAGGGTGAACTGACCATCGAAATCGTGCGACAGGAAGGGGAATGGTTCGTGGACAATCGCGGCGGTATGTTTCTCTGTGACCGGCGCGGTATTCGGGACCGCGATCGCTATTTGCTTACCTTTCCCCTGCGACAGGGCAACAACTGGGTTTCGTTCCTCTCACCCGCCGAACACGAAACGCGCACCATCGTGGCAACCGATGCGGCGGTCGAAACACCGGCGGGGACATTCACCGGTGTTGCTGTCGTCGAAACGGTGATGAAGGCCGCTCCCGACCGTATCCTCAAGTCTTACCATTACTTCGCGCCGCGGGTCGGCATTGTCAAGATAGAGACCTTCACCGAAGAAACACGCGGCGGGACACCGGTCCGCCAGACGACGACACTCCTCAAGAATTATCGGGCTCCGGGGGGCGCCGCCGCAGAATAAGGGCGCTGCCGCCGGTCACAAGAACGAGCCCCGGCCAGAAGAGCGGAGGTAACTGCTCTTCCAAGAACACGAGCGCAAGGATAGTGGCAAGGATCGGCTTGA
>CALITV010000120.1 GCA_938048925.1 uncultured bacterium
GGCCCGGTTTCCTATTCCGTATAGACATTCATCGTCTGGAAACTCGATAGCGGGTATTCCTGCCCGGCGCGGTAGAAGGTGCTACCGGTATAATAGGAAAGGCTTACTTGGGTGCAGGTGCCGTCCGAGAACACATAAGCGGTATTTTCGGTGTAGATGGCGCCACGCTTGAAGATGCGCTGAGGACGCGAGCAACCATCGGTGATTACCCCCCAGTCGGCTACGGGTGTGCAGCTCGATAGGGCCATGAAGAGCGGTATTGTGCATACGGTATCGGCATAAAATGAGGTATAGAGGAGGGGGGTCGGGAGACAACGAAAAACTTCTTCGGCAGTTTCTAAGAACATGCAGTTTATGGTGAGAGCGGTGTCGTACCAGCCAAAGAACTGCTTCGCGCCGTCGGGCGTCTCGCCGAACCGTGCGCGGATGCGTGTTCCTGATTTGTAGAGCCGGAGCGGGTCGTCCTCACCGCTGCTCTCGTCGGGCTGTTCGGTATTGTCGGGGAGATAGCCGTCGCTTCCGGCGTTGTCTGGCCATGAGGCGTCGGTGTCGTTGGCCTCGTTGTCGTCGGTCGGCCATGCCGTGTCGGGATCGCCCGCCGTGCCGGGATCGCCCGCCATGTCGGGATCGCCCGCCGTGTCGGGATCGCCCGCCGTGTCGTGGAAGCAAGGGATGTCGCCGTCGGGGAGCGTCTCGGCCTCATTGGAATCTTCGGACTTGCCGTCCTCGCAGGAGACGATAAAGAACACGAGACAGAAAAACATTTGCCTTCCGATCATGATGTCCTCCTTGAGAAAGCGCATAGTAATAATAGGTGGCAATAGTATCACGCGAAGGAGGCGAAAGCAACGGGTGTGTTCAACAAAATTTGTGGACAACGGCACGACGATCGGTATAGTCGTTCTTGTGAGTTTTGACCCGTGATAGGGAGGATACGATGCCGATGAGCGGGAGACGGAGCAACAAGGACCGGCGCGACGGAGAACAGGCGCGGTTCCCGAAGGACGACCGACACACCGAGCGACGGCGGGGGGAACGGCGCACCAAGGAGCGCATCCCGGTCAAGATGTGGGTGCGCAACATAGACGGCGAAGCGAGTTACTTCCAGCAGACCGCCAATCTCAGCATGAACGGGATGTACATCCTTGCTCCGTCTCCATACGAAACTGGGACGAAGATACATCTCGAGTTCCAGATACCGGGGAGCGCGCGGGTCGTCCGGTGCCTCGCCGAGGTCGTCGGGCGGCGTGAAGAGGGACAATTCTGGGGGACCAGCGTCAAGTTCATCGAGATTCGGAAGCAGGACAGAGCGGAGATCGAGCGGGCGATCAACAATCTCATTTCCGAATACTGGTACCTCGTCGAATAGATGCGTCGCTACCGCACCGATGTCCTCGTCATAGGAAGCGGATTGTCAGGCCTTTACGCTGCTCTTCTTCTCGCCGAACGGGGACTCCGCGTCGTCGTTGCGACCAAGGAGAACATCGAGGTTTCCAACAGCCATGTTGCGCAAGGCGGCATCGCCACCGTCATGGACTCCGGTGCCGACAGTTTCCAGAAGCACCGCGACGATACCCTCGCGGCCGGGGACGGCCTCAACCGGCCCGCGGTGGTTGACTTCTTTGTGCGTAACGGGCCCGCGGTCATCGAAGATCTTGCGGCGCTCGGCGTTTCCTTCACCCGGCACGAGGACGGGTCGTTCGATCTCGGACGCGAGGGGGGGCACACTGCGCGGCGGGTCGTTCATGCCGACGATATAACCGGCACCGAGATCATCAGTGCGCTCAAATCACGCGTTCTTGCAGACCGCCGTATCGAGATATGGCAACACCACATGGCGGTTGACCTTATCACGACGCGCAAGTTCAACCTTTCAGAAGAGAACCGCGTCGTCGGTGCCTATGTCCTTTCGCACGAAGGGATCGTTGTCACCGTCGAGGCGGATGCGGTGCTCATCGCTACCGGCGGGTGCGGCAAGGTGTACCTCTATACCTCGAATCCCGATGTCGCGACCGGCGACGGCATCGCGATGGGATATCGCGCCGGCGTCCCGGTCGAGAACATGGAGATGGTGCAGTTTCACCCGACCATCCTCTACCATGAGAAGGTGCGATCGATGCTCATCTCGGAGGCCCTCCGCGGTGAAGGAGGCATCTTGAAAACGCGAGATGGGCGCACTTTCATGGAGCACTATCATCCGATGAAGTCGCTTGCTCCCCGCGATGTGACGGCGCGGGCGATAGACCGCGAACTCAAGAAGCGCGGCGATGACTATGTTCTGCTCGATATGACCATGCTCGACCCCGACTTCATCGTGCACCGGTTTCCCAACATCTTCAAGCGGTGCCTCGATGCGGGCATAGACATGCGCCGCGAACCGATCCCGGTGGTGCCGGCGGCACACTATCTCTGCGGTGGTCTCCAGAGTACGCCGGAGGGGCGGACCTGCCTTCCCGGCCTTTTTGTGGCGGGAGAGGCGGCGCACACCGGTTTACACGGCGCGAACCGGCTCGCCTCGAACAGCCTGCTCGAGGCGGCGGTCATGGCACGTTACGCCGCCGAGGAGATCGCGTCGTGGCTACGGGGGTCTAGGAGGCCGCATCATCCGCTCCCGCTCTGGAGCGAGGAGGGGGTCAGCGACAGCGACGAGCAGGTCGTCGTCAAACAGAACTGGGACGAGATCCGCCACTGTATGTGGAACTATGTCGGCATCGCTCGGAGCGACCGGCGTCTCGAGCGGGCACTCAAGCGGATATCGCTTATCCGGCAGGAGATCGCCGAATACTACTGGAATTTCCGAGTCACCCGCGACCTGCTCGAACTGCGCAACCTCGCGCTCGTTGCCGAACTCATCGTTCGGAGTGCGATCATGCGGCGGGAATCGCGGGGCCTCCACTATACGATAGACCATCCCGCGAAGGAGCCCGAGGCAAAGGACACCGTCATCACCGCCGGCGTAGTCGTCTCCTAGTCGCCGGCGAGATAGAGGGCGCCTGCTTCGCACCATTCGGCCACGATCTCCCCGATGTCGTCGCCGGGCACTTTGCGGCGCAGTTTTCCTAACGGGGTCTCGCCGTGATCGGCGAGGTACGCAAAGAGCGCGCCCTCCCTTTCGGAGACCGTGCGGGTGAAGACACCGTCTTCGATGCGATAGACAATTCCATAGAGATGTTCCTTCTCGGACTCCGCTACATAACGACGCAACTCGATGAATCCGGCGTCGATCACATCCTCTATGTTATAGGAGAAACGGTGCACGAAAGCGGAACGGTTGATTCCCACCGGCGTCTTTTCCGACAGCGATTCCAACTGGTAGGGGAAGGTGATGCGATCTTCATCCGGCGTCAGGAGCGACTGCGTGTAAAGCCGGTTGTGGACGAGCAGGTCGTCGGCGAGTGGCCACAGTTTCCGTCGCTGGAGTTTCTCGAACAGATGCTTGAAGAACGCGAGGATGTGGTCGTAGAGCGCGTCGAAATCCTCCCTTTCGACGGAAAGTTCGATCCCTGCTTTCGCCCGATAGCGGTTCCAGCGTTCGAGAAGATCGGTGGAGGAAAGATCGAGTGCCTTGGCGAGCATGGAAAACACCGACACGAGTCGCCCGCGGTTATAGAGCGTCTCGATACCATCGGCGAGATCGTCTATCTTCAGGATGTCGCGTCGGGGAAAGGCGGGGGCGTCGGTAATGCGCCACGGGTAACGGTGCTCTATCTTGAGATCGTATTCCCGTATTCGATTGTAGACCCGTGTCCCCGGATAGAGGGAAAGCCGGTAGAGGTTTATGCGGATGGGCCAGAGAGAAAAGGCTCGTTCGAGATCCTTGGTGACATCGGTATAGGAACTTTGTGGTATTCCGCCGATGAGATCGATCGTAAAGGGGAGGTCGGGATAGTTGTTCATCTGGCGGATGTTCTGGGCGGCCTTTTCTCCGTTGAGGGAGGTGGTCGCCTGTTCGAGCAGTTTCGAATTGAAAGAGGGGATGCCGAAATGGAGAACGACCCGCATCGCGGCGAGCCTCTGTATCTCTTCGCGGGACAGGAGATCGGGACGGACCTGCATCTCGACGAGCGCTTCGGGAAGATACTCCTCCAATAGGTCGAGTGTCTTCATGAAGTGTTGGCGGCTCAGGTTGAAGATGGGAGCGCCTACGACGATGTGCCGGACGCCGCGGTCGCGGAACAGGGCGAGTTCCGCTTCGAGGTATCGAAAACTGTGATAGCGAACGGGGGCGGTGTGCGAGAACTCGACGCAGAAATCGCACCTGAAGAGGCATCCGCGGGAGACTTCCCAGAATACCGATGTGTCCTTGGTGACCGGTATGCCGCCGGTGAGGTACGGCGAGGGGATGAGGTCGAGCGGCTCGAGCACCCGCCGGGTCCCGTGGCGGTAGGTCTTGGCGATGTCGTCGCGGAAGATGATGTCCGCCGCTTTGCCGATGTCGCCACCTTCCTCGAGGAGCGCCGCGGTCTCGTAGAGGGGCAGTTCCGGCTCGTCGGGGACGATGAAACGGACGGCGCCCTTGAGATAGAGGTCGGGATAGGCGAAAGAGTCGTGACCCCACACGCCGACGAGTGCCTCGACCTTTTCGAGGTGCGCGGCGACCCGGTGGAAGAAATCGAGGTTCCAGTGGAGCAGATGGAAGAGCGCCACCCGGTATCCGCCGCTCACGATCCGGGCGGCCACAACGGCGGGGCTGTCACTTGGAGAGAAGACGAGGATGTCGGCGCGGAAACGGCCTCCGGAGCGATGCTCGAGGAATGTCTTGACGGTGTGAAGATGGTATGCGACTGAACGAGGTCCCGAGCCGCTGCCGATGCTGATTAGCGCGATGTTCACGGATGGTATGCGAAGATTCTTCGGTGGATCAAGACATCAGAGCGATTGGAGGTAACTGACGATGGCGCGGAACTCTTTCGAAGATTCCGAGTATTCGACCTTGTCTCCCTCGGTCTTGAGCGTCTCCTGAAGGATCGGGATGAACGCC
>CALITV010000121.1 GCA_938048925.1 uncultured bacterium
CGGCGCCGAGCGCCGCCCCGGTCGTAACATCCGCGAAGAGAGAGAGTACTGGCAGGGTGAGCGTATCGCGCCCCGCCGCCGCCCCGATGAGCGAGAGGGAAAACATAGTCGTGAAAAACACTGTCATGGCGGCGAACTTCGTCGGCCACACGGCATCTCCAAAGAGCGCGCCGCCGATGGCGGCACCGAGGAGCAGAAGAAACAACCCCGTCAGAAACGAATGAAAGAAAAGCGACGGACGGGTGAAGGGAAGCGCGAGGTAGAGCCCGGTGTGGCGTGATTGCACATCGCGCGGCAGAAGCGCCGCCGCGAAGAAGAGGATGACCAGAAAGAGAAGACCGCTCCGTGGCAGGAGCAGCAGAAAAAACATGAGACCGAGAAGCGGCTTGCGAATGGTCTCTATCTGCAGAAAGGCCTCGAAGGTGCGGACGAGGCGGAGAAGAGGCTCGTTTCTCATATCAGACGACTCCTCGAAGAAGCGTCTGTATCCAGCGATAGAAGTCGTCCCTTCCCCCGAGAACCTCGATCATCACAAGGACCACCGCCACCGTGGGAAATAGTATCAACCGCCGAAAGACGACACCAACAGAAACCAACGCGCAGGCACCACACAGGACCGGGAAGGGCGCCGGAAAACCACACTGTGCAAGAAAGGCAAAAGCCGCCGCCAAAAGAAGCCACGGGCTCCGCGCGGCAACAAGGCCGGTTCCGGGAAAAAGTGGCGTCCGCTCCATGGTCACAATACGAGAGAAAGTATCTCGTCGTACTCCTTTTTCCGGTCGGGGTATTTGACCGCCATTTCTTGCGCGAGGTCGTGAGCCGTTTTGCCGTCGGCGTTCTTGACGGTCGTCCGTACTCCCTTCTCGACGAGCAGACGGGCCACCGCGACATTGCCGCGCATCGCCGCAAGCATGAGGGCGGTATATCCCCGTTTGTCCGCTTTCTCCGGATCGGCTCCCGACGCGATCAGTGTCTCCGCGACCTTCGGAAAGCCGCTCCATGCGGCCCACATGAGCGCGGTCCAGCCGTCTCTGTCGGAGAGGTTCGGGTCGGCGTTCTTCTCCACCAACAATTTGGTCGCCTCGATCCGCTTCTCCTCGTTCTTGGAAACGGCCACCGTGTCCTTGAAGTTCGCATACGCGGCCCACATGAGCGGCGTGCGCCCCTGCTCGTCAGGGTTATTGACCCGACCGCTTTCGGCCTCGATGAGTTTCTTCATCTGCTCGATGTCGTTCTGGATGATCGCCGCGACGATCGGATCGGTCGTGACACCCTGCCCCTTGAGCGCCTTGAAGCCGTAATTGCAGACGACCGCGAAAATCGAACTGAACGCCACGAGGATGAGCGCGTCCTTGACGATAGGCCCGTATTTCTTCATCGCATTCCTCCTTCAGTGGGCCGCTTCTTCGGCGGCTGGTTCATCTTTCTTCCCGGCGTCACTGTCGTCGGTCGCCTCCGATGTTACCTTGTTGCGCCACAGCAGTATCGCAATCGGGCTTATCGCGGCGAGGATGAAGTAGATCATCCACATCCATTCGGGGCTCTGCAGGTACGGGATGTGGCCGGTGTCTATCTTGGCGCGGATGCCGTCGTAGCAGTAACTCGATATGAGCATACCCGATACGAACCCGTTGATGGGGCGCGCGATGAACATCGGAAGCGCCGACAGCCCCATATAGGCCGCCACCTTGTCCTTCGGCGCCACCGAGGCGACATACTCGACGAAGCGCGGCGAGAAAATGAGTTCACCGACCGCGAAGACGAATATCTGGGCGACGATGATGTAGAGGTAGGCTTGGTTGAGGTTCGTGATACCGGGAACCGCCATGATCCAACTGTTCGGAACTGCAAGGAAGAGCAGCGACAGCGCCGATATCGTCATGCCGACGACGAGCAGTTTCACGATGTTGAACTTGTTGATGATCGGGATGAAGAGGACAAGGCCGACCACGATGATTATCGGGTTGAGCGAGTTGACGAGTCCCAACTCGAAATCGTTGTAGAGGGTGCGGACATAGTATTTCGGCATGACCATCGTCTGGTGGGTGAAAACGAGCCGCACGCCGAGCGTCAGAACGAGAAAGAGAACCAGTTTCTGAAAGGCGCTCTCCTTCCACACTTCGGCGAAAATCTGGAGCGGTGTCTTCTCGGTGACGCCCGACTTCTCGGCTGCCGCCGCGTCGTCGTGCCGTTTGGAAATGAGCCACGCGCAGAAGAAGCAGATGAGCGCCATCACGAAACTGAAGTTGAATATCATGAGATTGCCGTTCACCGGCCCGAAGGCGGCGCGGAAGCCGTCGGTCACGCCGAAACCGGCGATCGCGGCGCCGATGTTCATGATGAGGTAGTACACATTGAAGCCGGTGCCGCGGTTCTCGGGGGTCGTAAAATGGCGGAGCGCCGCGTTCGTGTTGGTCACGAGCATCGCCGTGCCGAGCGCCATGACGATGAGCATCGCCATAACGAAGTACTTGAGCCCTCCTCCCGCCGCGATCTGCGGTGCGATGCCGAGGCCGATTCGTGAGAGTCCCAGTAAAGCCGTCGCGATGTAGAAGGTCTTTTTTACGCCAAGGGTGTCGCAGATGGATCCGACCGCGAACATGAACGCGGTGATGAACAGGAAGAATATCCCCTGCCACGCGCCCGCCTCCATGTCGCTGAATCCGACGCTGTCGGTGAGATACAGGGAAATCACGATGATGACGGCGAAGTAGGCGAGGCCGTCGAAGAACTGGATGGCGTTGACCAGCCAGAAATCCTTAGATACCGTTTTGAGGATCTTGAACTCGGAGAAGTAATTTTTGACCGCTTCGAACATGGATCCGCCTCCGGTCGTGGACTGTCTGGATAAAAGAACCGTTCAACGGTGAACCATCGTATCGGCGCCTTCAGCGAAGTCAAGGAAAAGCCCTCTTTTCTCGTCACGACGCATCGTCATCCGATGCACCGGAAATCGTGCACCGCCGATTTCCGTGCCGATACCGGCTCATACGCCGCCGATATCCCTTCTTTTTCAACAGCGGTGTTGAAATCTCTCCGCCTGTTTTCCTTGACACCGTTCGCCGCGGCATGATACCGTGATTCCGCGCATAGGTGGTCATTTTCACACGAGGTCGTCATGTCGCGCTTCAGAGAAATCGTCGCATCCTCCCCCGGCGTGCGCCACATCCTTCAGGGAAACGAGGCCTTCGCCCTCGGCGTCGTCCACGCCGGCTACCACGCCGCCGACGGCTATCCGGGGACCCCTTCCACCGAGGTCATAGACAAATATCTGTCGCAGGTGCAGGACCGCTTAACGGTCGGGTGGTCGGTGAGCGAGGCGGTGGCGACCGCCGTCACCGTTGGCCATGTCGTCGCCGGATCCGACGCGGTGGTCACGATGAAAATACCGGGGGTATTCCAAGCGGGAGACGCGCTCACCACTTCGGCTTTCTATACGGCGCAGGCAGGCGCCTTCGTCGTCTATGCCGCCACCGATTATGTACCTAGTTCGACCCAGCATGTTATTGATGCGCGCCACTTCTTTGCCGCCGCCCGCGTTCCGGTGCTCGCACCGCGGAACCATCAGGAGATGTACGACATCGCCTTTATCGCCGCCGACCTTTCCCGGAAGTTCCGGACGCAGGTGGTCGTGCTCGCTTCGGGCATCCTCGCCCACTCGGAGGGCATCGTAACGACCCGTGCGCCGCGGATCATCGAAAAACGACCTCTTCCCGAGAACCTTCACGGGTGGATGCTCATGCCCAACATCGCGCGGCAGAACTACAACATCGCAACGCGGGAACGAATTCCCGCCGTCCTCGCGTGGGGTGAGAACAACGAGGCGCTCGTCCGTGAACACGAAGGAAAAGATGGTTTCGGTGTCATCGTGGTCGGCGAGAGCGACATCATCATCCGCGAAGCGCTCGCTGCGGCGGAGAAGGATCCGTTTTTCCTCTCGATGTCGCTCGCCTATCCGGTACCGACAGGGCGCATCAAGTCTTTCGCCGAAAAAGTAACAGGCCCGCTATTTGTCTTCGAAGACGGCGACCGTTTCCTCGAGGAGAGGATTCGCCTCCTCGGCCTTCCCGTCATTGGGAAGGAGGAGCACTCCGTCATAACCGACTGGAGCCCAGACATGGTCCTCGAAGTTCTCGCACAGCACGGATGCGCCGCGCCAGTGAAACGCCCGCCGACGCCGGCCGTGAAACCGGTCCCGCGTCCACCATCAATCTGTCCCGGTTGTCCTTACCGCGCCTTCGCTCTCACTGTCCAGAAACTCAAACGGCAAAAGAAGATATACGCATCGTTCGGCGAGATCGGCTGTTCGACGCTCCTCCATTTTTTCGATGCGGTGGACACGGTCCTCTGCATGGGCGGCTCCGACGGTATGCGGCAGGGTTTCGTTCTGTCGCGTCCCGACCACACA
>CALITV010000122.1 GCA_938048925.1 uncultured bacterium
CGCTGGCGGCCGACGGCGTCTATCTCGTCAACGAAAACGATACAGGGAGCCGACGATTTCGCCTCGTTGAACAGGTCACGCACGCGGCTTGCACCGACGCCGACGAACATCTCGACGAAGTCACTTCCCGAGATGGTGAAAAAGGGAACATTCGCTTCGCCCGCGATCGCCTTCGCGAGGAGGGTTTTCCCCGTGCCGGGCGGCCCGACGAGCAGAATGCCGTGCGGTATCTTGGCACCCATGCGGGTGTAAGCCGAAGGGCGACGAAGAAAATCAACCACCTCTTCCAGTTCTTCCTTCGCTTCGTCAACGCCTGCGACATCCTTGAAGGTTATCGGGTTCTTGTCTTTGGTTACGACCCGGTGCTTCGATTTGCCGAAGGTGAAGGCCTTTCCGGTGCCGCCCTGCAATTGCCGCATGAAAAAGACGAAAAAGACGATGAGCACGATCATCGGGAGCCATGAGGCGATAAGCGCCTGCAGGAAGGAGTTGTCCTCGGGCTTCTTGTACCGGGCGATGACCTGTTTCTCGGCGAGTATCTTCATCACCTCCTCGCCCGAAGGACCGATCGCGATGAACTGTTTTCCGTCCACGAAGGTACCGCGGTATTCGAAGCCGTCTATCTCGACCTGCTTCACCTCACCGTTCTTCACCCGGTTGAGGAAGGTTGACATGTCAATCTCCTCGACGGTGTGCTGCTGGGAGAGTTTGGAAAGGTTGAATATAACGAAAAGGGCGGCAAGGAGCACCCCCCAAATGATAAGACTCTTATAGTTGATTTTCATGCCGCTTTTCCTCCGGCGTTTTCTCAAAACGCCTCATTATAGTGGCCGATAATGATTTTGCAATTCTTTCTTTTCGTTATTCTCCGAGGCCGATTCGGAAAAGAACAGCGCCTAATCTTCCTCGCCGCCGGAGGGTTTTCCCGGGACGATGATGGCGACGCGCTGGGTGTCGAGGATCGTGCCGGTTACTTGGTCTATGATGTCTATGTAAGCGATGAAGAGTTTGGCCTCGGTCGTCTGCGGTTCGTAACAGATATCGTTTTCGGCATGAACGGTGAAACGGAGGTGAGACCCCTCTTTGGCGGGATTGGATGTTCCCGCCGCGAAGTTGCTGAATCCGTTGTTGTAGGAAGCGCCGTTGTAGGCGGCCGGTTGAGCGACCGGTGTGCAACTCTTTTCCGGCTCCGCCGGTGGCGGCACGAACTCGAGCGATTCCACCTTCTTAAGGAAACATGCGGTGTCGGGGGTGTTTCCGTCGCCATCGTCCTTCGGTGCGGTGTAAACATTGAATGTGGTGTATTTGACGATGGCGTCTATACCGTCAACGACGGAGGTATTCAATCCGGTGCCGTCACTCGGTATCTGATAGCGGAGCGTGCATTTACCGCCCGAGGGGGCGATCGCCCCACCGTTCAGGGTGCAACACATATCGGCGCCGCAGCGCCATGTCGTTTCGCCGGTTTTGAATGCGCATACCGGCACTTGGGCACCGGTCGAGTTCGATATATCCGTCAGTTGCGAGGCCGCGGTGCCATCGGAACTCGATTGAATGGTCATGGTGCGTACCCCGAGTGCAACGAGCGCATTCACCGCATCGTCGCGCGAATGGTGCCCCGAGCCGCCGTAATCGCCGGGCGTGTGACTCGGTGCATCGGTTATATGGATGGCTATCGGAAGTGCCTCGGGGCGGAAACCAACCCCCCCCTTACCGGAACCGGTGTAGGGATTGATGGTGTAGTTGCCGGAACAGTCGCCGTCGCATCCGCCTCCCGAAACACTTATCGAGAAAGATCCGCCGGCACCGGTAGCAAGTTGGTAGAGTGCCTCGTAGCCCGATTCGGGAAAGTCGTTGCCATTACCAAGAGAAAGTTGATTTACTGCACCTTGCGCAACCGATGCATCGGTGGTGGGACTTTGTAAAAGCTTCCATGGCACATCACCGCCGCTTCCAAAATCGCAGAGAGGGAAATCCTCGAAGTGGGAGACGCCGAACGCGCTATCGGCGACGCGAGCCTTTGTCTCGGCGATGATCGTTTGGAGACCCGATTTAATGTTGTTTATCTCTTCCCCCATCGAGCCTGTGGTGTCAACATTGAAATGAACATCGGCCTTTTGGACGGTGGGGGTGAAGGTAAGCACATCGGTTTGTTCCGGGTTCTGGAACGGAAGCACAAAATAGAATTCGAAGATGTCTTTGACCCCCTGTGCCGGATCGCAGAGATCGGAGCCGACCGCCCGTTCGGCGAGATCGGTGTAGCCATCCTCGTCGGTGTCGGCGAATAGACGAGAATCTTTCCCCAGATTATTGCATACGACCTCTTGGGCATCCGAAAGACCGTCGTTATCGCTGTCACCGTCACGAAAATCGTAGTGGCCATCGCCGTCGCTATCGGCACAGGGGAGAGTCGGGCACTCGGTGCCGTCGAGGATGCCGTCGCCGTCAGAATCGGTATCCCAGTAATTGGGAAGGCCGTCGCCGTCGCCATCCTTGTTGCTTTCATAGAGGTCGGGGACGCCGTCATTGTCGCTGTCGGTGTCGAGATAATCGGGTGTTCCGTCCGCGTCATTGTCGTGACACGGTTGGTCAGGGCATTCGATACCATCGGGCAGGTTGTCTCCGTCGCTGTCGGTGTCGCGGTAGTTTGCCGTGCCGTCGCCGTCGGCGTCGCCGGTTCCTTCGACGCTGTCAGGTATACCGTCATTGTCGCTGTCGGTGTCCTTGAAGTCGGGTGTTCCGTCCTTGTCGGTGTCCACTGGTATCCCGTTTGGCGCCTCGACATTGTCGGAAATACCATCACCATCGCTATCGCTGTCGAGATAGTCGGGGGTTCCATCGCCGTCGGTGTCGCCGGTTCCTTCATCACCGTTCTTTACTCCGTCGCCATCGGCATCCTCGTTGTCCCACGGGGTTGGATTGTCGGTGTCGGTATCTTGGTCGTCCAGCGGTGTGTAATCGTCTACCACGACGGAATCGTCTTTGGCGATAAAATCATCCCGCACACCCTCATCATTGCCCGGCTCTTCATCGGTCACGGCGATATCGTCGGTGTCTTCGGTAACCGTGTCGTTGCTACATCCGATTAGAACGAACAGAAAAGAAAAGACAGGAACGAAAGATGTTTTGTAGAAGAGACTCATGTCAAAACCTCCATTTCCGACGACCACTCTCACATATTAGGAAAAATGTCGGAAAAACACAAGCGGAAAAGATCAGTCGCCCTTTTTCAGGTTGATTGCTCGTTCATAAAAAGAAAGGTAGGCTTTGGCGCTCGTGTCCCAACTGAAGTCCTTGCTCATTGCCGCGGTGCGCATACGAACGATGTGTTCGTGGCGGTCATACCAAGTGCTCAGCGCCCAACCGACGGTATCGTAGATGGCCTGTTCCGAGAGGTGCATGAACTTGAATCCGGTGCCGGATCCTTCCTCTTCGTTATACTGTTCGACCGTATCGGCAAGTCCGCCGGTTTCTCGGACGATGGGAAGCGTGCCGTAGCGGAGCGAGTATATCTGATTCAATCCGCAGGGCTCCCAACGCGAAGGCATGAGAAAGAAGTCGCTTCCTGCCTCGATGAGATGCGAAAGTTCCTCGCTGTAGCCGATGTAGGAGCCCGCCTTGCCGGGCATGCGCTCCGGCAGGGTGCCGTAGAAATGCTCGAGCCCCTTGTCGCCGGCGCCGAGGATGACGAACTGCACGGCCATATCGGTGAGTATCCGTTCGATGACGGCGGCGGTGACATCGAGCCCTTTTTGTTCGACAAAGCGGCTTACTACCCCAACAATAGGCGTTTTCTCGTCAACGGTGAGTCCCATCGTTTCTTGGAGAAGACGCTTCGCGTGTCTCTTGCCGCTCATCTCTCGCGCCGAGTAGTGGTACGGTAGGTAGGGATCGTTTTCGGGAGACCATTGGCGGTAATCCACGCCATTGAGAATACCGGTGTAACGATCGCCTTTCGCCGCAAGGAACGGCGCCATGCCGCACGAAAGCGGGCCGATGCGCGTTTCTTGTGCATAGGTCGGACTCACGGTGTTCACCATGTCGGCGAAGTAGATGCCTCCTTTGAGGAAGTTCATACGGCCGTGGTCTTCGAAGATTTCGGGTTTGAAGTTCTCCCACTTGAGGCCGGTGTAGTCTATCGTGTCGGCGCTGTAGATGCCTTGGTAGGCGATGTTATGAATGGTAAGCACGCTCGCCGCCTTACTGAGGACGGGATCGTTCCAGTGCCATACTTTGAGAAAGGCGGGGGCGAGCGCCGTCTGCCAGTCGTGCGCATGGACGATGTCGGCTATCCAGTAGCGGTCACGGAGGAGTTGGAGTGCTGCGCGCGTGAAGAAAGCAAAGCGGCGCGGGTTGTCGGGGAAGTCGTTGAACCATGCGTCGTGGTAAAGTTCGTCGCGTTTGAAGTAGCGGTCGTGCTCGATGAAGTAGGCGGTTACGCCGTCGCCGAGAGAAGCCGTTTTTACCGCGCACCACTCGAGGGTATTGCCCATCCACACGCCGAGTTTGTCCATGAAGGGGACGACACTATGTTTGGCGACCTCTACCGAGCCATAAAGCGGAAGAATGACGATCACTTCGTGACCCAGTGCCGAAAGTGCTTTCGGCAACGCACCGACGACATCGGCGAGTCCTCCCGTCTTGGCGAACGGGACGCATTCGGAGGCGAGCATCGCAATCTTCATGGGGCAAATCCGCGTCTCTTTTGTCTACTCAGCCGGCAGTTGTTCACTGTAGCGACGAGGAATGAAAGAACAAGCCTTTTTTTCGTAGCCGTCAATAACTACCTGTTCTTGCATGATAAAAAAAGCATCCTGTCGGGGGCAGAGAAAAAGACGAGAATAACCCGTTCCAGCGGCCCCGGCTCTGCCACTTCGCGGACGAAGCGCCAGACGATGGACGCTGCCCGCTCTTTCGGAAAACCATAAACGCCGGTGGAGATGGCGGGATAGGCGATGCTCTTCGCACCGAGTTCTGCAGCGCACCGGTAACTGTTTGTGTATGCGGCATAGAGGAGGTCGTCTTCGTCGTTCTTGCCGCCGCGCCAGATTGGCCCCACCGTATGGATGACCCACTGTGCCGGTAGATTTCCCGCGGTCGTCGCGATTGCCTCGCCCGTCGGCAGGCCATCGGGGTAGCGATCGCGCCGAATGTTTCGGCATTCTTCGAGGATGGTCGGTCCTCCGGCCCGGTGGATTGCCCCATCTACGCCGCCGCCGCCCATGAGCGACGAATTTGCCGCGTTCACGATGGCATCAACGGTCACCTTCGTAATATCGCCGGTCAGCGTCTCGATTGTTACATCCACCGGGTTTCTCCCTATAAAAATTACCAAACTTTTTTACGAAAGGTATAATGAATTCTCGCCAGAGTCAAATGGAGGCGCATATGCGGTATGTGGGGACTATATTTCTTTTAATGGTGG
>CALITV010000123.1 GCA_938048925.1 uncultured bacterium
AGATGTTGGAGCAGATTCTTGGGAATGGTGATGTTACTTTCTCTGATCTCCGGTTGCTTCCAAACGCAGGTGAAGTTTTTCAAGGACGGCACCGATCCCCTCGGTGAGTATACGCTGGAGGGATCGGGGCGTGATAAAGTCGCCCTCATCCGTATCGAGGGAGTCATTACCGATCAGCCCGACAAGGGGCTCCTGCGTTCCATGCCGAGCGTCGTGCAAGAGACGGTTGCGCAACTGGCGCTCGCCGAATCGGATCCGGCGGTGAAAGGGGTTCTCCTCGTCGTTGATTCGCCCGGCGGCACCGTGACGGCGAGCGACCTGCTCTATCACGAAATAAAGCGGTTCAAAGAGCGCTCCGGCAAGAGGGTGGTGGTCGTCATGATGAACATGGCGACATCGGGCGGCTATTTTATCTCGCTTCCCGCCGACAAAATCGTTGCGCACCCCTCCACAGTAACCGGATCGGTGGGGGTCATCTTCATGCGACCAAAACTGCACGGACTCATGGAGAAGATCGGCGTCGCGGTCGAGGTGGACAAGTCAGGTGAGGCGAAGGACATTGGATCACCGTTCAACCCGGCGACGCCCGAGGAGAAGGCGTTCTTCCAGCAGATTGTGGACGAACTTGCCGCCGATTTCTACGCCAAGGTGGCGCTCCACCGGAAACTTTCCGACGAAGCGCTGAAAGAGGTGAAGACCGCAGCGGTCTTCCTGCCGCGGCGAGCCAAAGAACTCGGCCTCATTGACGAGATAGGCTATCTCGATGAGGCGGCGGCGCTAGCGCGAAAGATAGCGGGCGCTGGCCACGATGCGCGCCTTGTCGTCTATCGTCGCGAACGTTACGCGAACGATTCCTACTACAATAACAGCGTGAACCGCGAGGGCGCGACGCCGCACCTTATTAACATCTCGCTGGCGGGACGCGACTCTCTTCCTGCCGGCTTCTATTATCTCTGGCCGCTCTTCTCGCTGGAGTAGCGCTTCACTTCGGTATCGGCTTCGTGTCGGAGCCGGTTACTTCGTAAATGTGGCGGCGGTCGGGTCTGATGAGAAAGAGGGAGACCCGTGCGCTTACCCACGCTTTCTTGAGGCAGTAGCCGCCGGCGACCGACTCGTAGAGGTATTTCACCGAAAAATCCTTCATCGCCCAATGCGGCTTTGCAGGGCCTCCCTCGATCATGAGCAGTTCGTAGGTGTCTGGCGCAACATAGGCGTGCCCCTTGAAGTGGCGGTAGTCTTCCTTCTTGGGGGTGACATTGAGAACGATGGCGGGGCGCTGGAGCATGGAATGCGACCCCGGAAAATATTCGCCGGAGACACGGAAGTCGTAATGTTCGTCGCTCTTGTCGTCGAAGAGCGGCCAGAAGGGGGCTATCTCGGTGGTGTCGTAGTCGTCGGGATCGAGTTTTTTCCCATCTTTTTCGTAGAGCAAAACGGTGCTTTCGGGTGCTTTGTAGAAATACTCTTTCTTGCGGACGACGGTATGCTCGGTGGAGAGCAATTTCCCCGTTGCGGGGTCGTAGGTCTTCGTCGTGAAGTCGCGCGTCGTCTCGAAACCGGCGTATTTCCGGTAAATCGGAGCGTATTTTGCGCGTAGTTTGGCGACGAATGCCGTTGTGTCGGGAAGACCATCCGTCTCTTGCGCCGGCAACGGCGCAAAGAACACTACCGTAAACAGCAGAAGAGCAAAACCGAGCATCTCCAGATGTCTGTCCCTCATAAAAGCCAGTATAGCGCAGACTTTTCCTCGAGCAAGAAAAGGGGACATCCTATTGACAACAGGGTACGGTGGTCGTATCGTGGCGAGGTAAACATGCACCACACGGTGAAAAGGCTGCAAATATGACGGTTCCAGCAAACCCATGGATAAATAGGTTCATCGGTGTGGCGGTGGTGTCCGTATTCTTTTCGCTCCTTATTTCTTGTGAAAAGCAGGAAACGAGTCTCGGCACTATGGAAGGACGGGGTGCCGTTCTCTCACAAGGACGGCTTCTCGTAGTCGGAGCCGACCGAGCGCACCGCGATATCGAGGGAAAATCGTTTTCGTGTCCCGAGACGATGACCGTATGTCGTCGCGCCGTGGTGGTGCTCTATGACGCTTCTTTTCGCCGCGTAGCGCTCTTCGAGAAAGACTTTTCCGCAGTCAATCTCGGCCTTGCGGCATATCCGCGCGGGGCGGGAGGCTACTACCTCGTCGCCACGGACGAGACATGGATAGGCGGTGAACGACAATCTCGCCCCTTCTTTCAGGTTACCCTCGTAGTTCTTTCGGCGGCGCTCGATGAGATGGAAACGCGCTCTTTCCGCTCGACCCCCGACCGAGAAATCCACGCCGCATTCGTCACTACCGCGGGAGAACTCTATCTCGCCGGCCTCGACGGAGATGGTGCGCTCCTCGTCGAACGGTTTTTTGCCGAAGCGGCGGAAGGGAACGAACGGTGGTTATATCCGCCGGAGAATGGTGGCCGAGTTGTTTTTCTCGCCGCGGCAGGCGGCGCTGTGCATCTGGTGCGAAGCACCAGTGACGGCGGCTACCGCTATCTTCTCCTCGACGGTGCGGGACCGGTGATGAACGTCGTTGCGCTCGGCGACGGCGATGCGCTCGACCCGGAACCCGAGGTGGGAGTGCGTGGTGTCGCGGCGGTGATCCGTAACGATGGGCTCTATTGGTTCGGGCACGATGATGTGTTGTATCGAATCTCGTCGGGCAATGCCCCCGAGATCCTTGCGACGCTCGACACGGGAGAAGGGTTCTCCTACCAGCGCGATCTGCGCTTCGTGGAGGGAGACCTCTACCTCATCGGCGCGAACGACCGCGCCGTCCACGGGAGCGGGTGCGGCTACGGCGAGATAATGACCCACGAGACCGAACTCGTCGTCGCAAAATTCGACGCCTCGTTCGAACGCATTTGG